>DATHTZ010000782.1:0-4965 GCA_035462675.1 Nitrospiraceae bacterium
TATTGAAATATCTCGATGTGTTATGGCATATCACGCATGACAGGGTCTTGAAGGGTGAAGATTAGGAGTGTCATAAGGGTCATGACGCAGGTTGGCACTGCAAAGACGGTGATAACCATACCGTAACCATTCCATTTTGGAGGTCCCCATGAGTCTCAGCTTTCGAGATCGACTCGTCCCGCCGATTGACCTGTCCCTCCTGTCTGCAGACGAGCGAGAGGCCTATGCGCGCGGCCTAGAGGCGGGTGCCGACCAGCTCAGCGTCGCTCTGGACATCGACCGTTTAACGATTATGGCAGCACTGCGGGAACAGGCCCTGAATGTGAGGGCGTGGTTGAGCAAGAACCTCACATAGCTGAGAGGTACCATGAGGGATTCACAGAAAGGAGAAAGAACATGTCGGCGCTCGATGTCGCTTCAACTCCTTCGACGAGACAGACTCTCCTCGTCGTCGACGACGAACTGACCATTGTCAAGATGTGTGCAGCGATTCTTGAGTCCGCAGGGTTTTCCGTCCTCACGGCGACCAACAGCTCCGAGGCCCTGAAGCTCATCAAGCATCATCCCGGGCCCATTCATCTCCTGTTGACGGATTGGGGTATGGAGGAGCGACCATTGTCGTTGGCATCCGGCGACAACGAATTCCCCCATGTCCATGGGCATGACCTTTCCATCCGGGCCCTCCGTATGCGGAAAGACCTGCGAGTCATCCTCATGTCCGGCACTATCGATCGGAATTTGGCCGGGTACGATATACGCCGGGGCGGACTCCCATTTCTGGCAAAACCGTTTGAGCCTCGCGTCCTCATAGCATTCGTGCGGGAAACTCTTGAATCGCCTCCGCCTTCGTTTGAGCGTTGACCGCAGGCCCGCCAACGACTGAAGGCCCCTACACCAAGGAGACCGGCATGCAAATAGAGACAACATTACACAGTACTGGACGGCGCTTCTTGGGCTGGGGGCCGGGATTGCCGCTACGTCTGCAATTGCCGTAGGATCCGTCGGCCTCTCGCTGGGCATCACCGCCTTGATTCCGGCTCCGCTGCCACCACGAGCAGTCCCTCAGCCCCTTAAGATCACACCACTAGGGCTCTTCCCAGTATAGGTACGAGGAAAAGCTCGGGATCATCCCCCATGATCGTGCGGCTCATGCGCAAAGAAGTAACCAACATGATATGCGCCGGTGAAGCCCTACTGGCCTGTATTGCAACGCAGAACATCAGCGGCAAAGAATAAGGCAGAAAGGGTACAATCGAATCATGGAAATTTGCAGAGAAATACGGGATTTCATGTGTTCCGCCGAAGTACTGCGCGCCTCTCTCCATCAGAGGCAGGGCTTCTGCGATGTGGAATATGAGACAATCAGTGCCGTGGTTCGTAACATCGAGATGGAAATGTATGTCTACCGGCTCGAACACTATAAGCCAGCCTCTGAACCCGCCCTCTAATCTCGCAGTGGTTTGCATCCGCCTCGCCCCACAAAAATGGACCAGGCGCTGTCCTCTCTCTTCACGACACTGGTAAAACCGACCAACGCCATCTCGACCACGGCTATCGGCCCAGGCACCAGCAGACCCTTCTTTCCCATCTCCTGAAGGTGCGTGTCGACTAACCCGTGATCGATGACGCTCTCACGCAGGCGAAACGAACTCAAGGATTTACTCAACTAGGGCCTTTCCTCATGGGTCCGCATTCAGTCCGACTGTACACTGAGCAGGCTTTAGAAGACGCTATGGGAATATGACGGGAGTATGGGGCCCTTGCCTCCGGCCCTTACCCATGTCAGTGAACCCATGGCGAGGTTCCGAAGCACGAGGCCCGGTTCCGAAAGGCACCGGGCCTTTTGTTTGCCAGTTTTGCGACATGTAGGGTCGCAGAGTCTACACAGGGTCTACACTGTCATTTGTGCTTGCGTTAAAACTCGTAACTAATTGATTAGTGGTGCGCCCGGAGGGACTTGAACCCCCAACCCCCAGATCCGTAGACCTACCAGGTAGTCCTGTGACTGAGAGTGAGCAGGAATGACAGACTGCGACGCTACCCTTATGAATAAATTGGTTAGGCCGTTAAGAATTGCGATCAGTGGTGATGGAGGTATATTGGCAACCGTAACTAAAACCGTGATCGAACCGTAACCAAAACCGTAACCAGAAACAGAGGAGCCATGACAAACTTCTGTATGGCTTTTCTCTGAGTAAATCTTCCCTCCAATACGCACTGTTCCGTTGTTATAGGGGTCTGAAATTCGCACCTTGAAAATCCCAATACCCGGCCTGTCTTGATACCTCCCCATGGATGGCCTAGCCTTGCCGTTACTAATCTGATTCGTGATGGATGACATGGGAAGGAACGCGTGAAATCGAAGAGACCGACCAAACCAAAGACGACGCGCCAGAGACTCGCCCCCCGATGACACCAGAGTCTCCCACACCTTCCGTGTCGGCACATCTCCACGAACAGATCGCCGCACGAGCCCGTAAGATCTACGAACGACGGACCTGTCAAGGTCCACTTGATGACTGGCTTCAGGCGGAGCGAGAAATTCTCGGACAACGAAGCACACGGAATGCTGACCTGCCGGATCGAGGTGGATCCGCCAGTGAGGAGCAAGACTGACACATCATCATCCGAGCAACCTCTGACACTCTCCCGTCGATCAGTACACGCATTTCCCCACGCCCCGCCTTGCGGTTTGATCTGCCCTCCCCCTAGAATACGCTTCCCTGCGAGCCCCCTATGCCCTTCACGTTTCCTCTCTCCAGTCGCTGCCCTGTGCAATGCGACGCCTCATACCGCGCAGGCCCATTCCTCAAGCTGTCGCTAGTCAACCTTTTTGGTTTTGGATCATGTTGATTTTTTCTGAATGATGTTTGATTCTAGCCCTCCTAACGATTCCCCCCCCATCCCTCCAGCATGATGCTGCATGTATGCAGTCGTGGCAAATAGTCACATATCCTCTCAGTTGACTGGGGACCCTTGCCTCTCCGAGCTGGACCCTGCTCCTCTCAGCTTCATCATTTCCTAGAATGTGTCAAGTCGTTGAAATCGTGAAAGAACACGCAAGCAAACCGCTCAGTCAAAACCAGGTATGGTTCATGCGCCAAGGTACCGAAAGATAGTACCGATTTATGGTTCTTGGTCGTGATGATCGCGCAAAAAGAGGACAATTCCAGATGGCCTTGTCGCAACCGAGACGAGAAGAGGCACGGACTATGAGGAAGATCCCATCGGCAAGAAGGAAGCGCGTATAATAACGGTCAGCTATTCATCCAACAAGACCCCCGGATAGGAGGTGCTGATTATGCGACGCGTCGAATACATGATTGGCCCCCATGATTTCACAACGCTCAAGGCAGAGCAGTTCATGCAAAATGTGGTGTCGTACTACCATGTGGATGACACGGGAGAGAAGCTGGCTGGGGCGATCACGGAAGGCGGGTTTGGGAGCGTTCCCATTTTAGCCAGCGATGGCAAGCTAGTGGGGCTGGTGAGTGAGTTTGACTTACTGAAGGCAATCGCAGAAGGCAAACAACTCTCGACAGTGACGGCAGGGGATATGATGACCAAGGGGATAATCTCTGTGACCCAAGATACGCCAGCGATGGAGATCATTCAGCTCTTGCAGAATAAACATCTCATCCGGGTTGCCGTGGTTGACGCTGAAGGCAAGCTAGTCGGCGTCGTCTCTCGCAGAGACATCCTCCTAGGTTACCTCAGAGCGAGCAAGCCGATATGGAGGTTCTGATTGTCCCTCAACTATCTGAATTGAGGCCAACCGACGCCTAGATAGGTGTACGTCTGGTAATAATTCCTGGCTCATACTAGGACATTGACGAGGTTCCACGCACCCCATTCCTGTGAATAATGAGGGTGCCACCCAGCACCTCCTTTTCAACGGGAGGTGCGACGCAATGACTCCCTTAGAAGAGGCCATTTTTGAAAAGCTGCGGAGTAGTGGCCCCTGCTGCCTAGACGATGTCGTCACATACCTTCCCACTCAATTGGGGAGAAGTAGTCGTCAACGTTAATCGTCTGTCGAGGAACAGACGATTGCTGCTTCGGCAAATCAGTTACTCGACCTATTAGATCGCACTCGCAGTTTCGCGATCCAATTCGACCTCTGGCTAGAACGAGCCAACACCGGGGACGTGACGCCAAAGGTTTAAGCTGCTGCATCACGGTTGAGGACCAGCGGGCTTCTCGACGAGAAGATGAGCATCTAAACTTACTGGTGGAATCGAATGGCCTTGGCCATTTGATGGGCAACTATAATTGCCTTCAACGTGCGCGGTGAATCTGTGGCCCAAAGGCACCTACCCGCGTAGCATCTCGGAGAGTGCCTGCGCCGTCCTTCGCGCCCCTCTTAGACGAGGCCCCATACCTTTCTCGACTCACCCCTCCCGTCGCTCCTCTTGCTTTGTCGCGCAATGCAGAATAATCTTTTCATGATGCAGCCCTTTTCTTTGGTGTGGGGTGGGGGTCGAATTCTACGTTAGGAAACGATCGGAGTCCTAACTGTGAACTTGCGAAGTCTTATTCTTAGAGAATTAGATGAAGGGATGACGGAAGAGGAATTGGCCTCGGCCATCGAGGTTTCCCTGCAAACGATCACGAGTATTATTGCCAATGAATTCCCTACAGACTCTGCCGTATGGGGCAAATTTACGAGGTATTTTCGGATGGATGTGGATGTACTTCAGACTGGTGGGTCGACACATCCAACAGTAATACTTAATTTAGCAGATCGCACCCTTCAATCTGCTGCTGGTCTCATTCGGAAGGTTCCACTGCTGGACTGGCATCAAATGAGTCAGATGATCACAAGCAACAACATTCCTGATGTCATTCATGCCGAAGCCACGCTTGATACGACGGACATTGTTGGGAAACGCACGGTCGCCTTGAAAGTAAAAGATGACTCGATGGAGACCATGTTCAGAGAGGGACAGATCATCTTTGTGGATC
>DATHTZ010000783.1:0-1590 GCA_035462675.1 Nitrospiraceae bacterium
CCATTGGCAAACTCAGCCTGCACGGAGTCACGGATGAGCTGACGGGTCTGCTCAGGCGGCATGCGCCGTCGTTTACCACTGTGAAATTTGCGTGTCAATATGACAGAAGATGACAGTAGTGACGAACCGTATGGCTAATGGTGGATCTCCTGGGCGACTCGACACACAGGCGGCTCAGGCCGCCACTGATCGGACTAACCGGCTCAAATTTCTAGGTAGGTTGTCTTACATCCAGAGTATCAGCCGAGGTCCTCATCTGCCCCGCGAACGCGTTGGCACTGAGAACAACGGGCAGAGATTCCGTCAGGCTGAGACTCCACATCCGGCCGAAGAACGAGGTGATACTTATCGCTTCCACAGGAGGGGCAGGCTTTACCGTCTAGGTCCCCACGAATAGCATCGATCTTCCCACTATGTTCGTTCACGAGTTTGCCCTCCTAGAAACAATGTCCATGCGGTAAGGTCTTGAGCGGCTATATATGGGCCACGGAAGAACTTCTATGGCTTACGGAGCTCAGACATTTCTCCACCCGCCATATGAGATCGGCGCCACACCTTGAGAGCATTGGCGAGAACGATTGAATGAGCGCAATAACCAGGCTGTGATGGACCGATCCACCTCAATGCCAAAAATATCCTTTCCTTAGCGAGCAACTCTCGTGCCGAGAGAATCTCGCCTGGCGGCATCTACAAATTCGCGTGATTGTGATAGGAGCCGGTCATTGGCGTCCCGAGGTGTGGATGGGAAACCATTCAGTGGAGAACGCTGTGAGACTTAGAAGCGGGATTTTAATTGATCTGCATTGATCCTGACAGCCTCCTTGTTAATGCGTCGTTTCCTTCGCCATCCGCTGTCCCATTTCGATAATCCGACTCAATCGTTCCAGCAGGCTTTGTGAATGGTGCGAGGTCAGTCCGTGCTTGTAGAGCAGTGAGAGGATGTCGTCGATGATTTTGTTCCCGGCCTCGGAGAGCAGGTAGGGTACTCGGAGGGCGATCTCAGGAATGCTTGCGCGGGGATTCTTGCGGCGGAACTCGCTGATGATTTCATACAAGTCTTCCTTCGTGCAAAGGCCTATCGCGGTTGTGGCGTTAGTCGCTCATGGCCGACCAACCAGTTTCCCGAAACATCGCTTCTGCCGTGCTTGGCTGGGAATGGGATCGGCATCCACGAAGAATCCCCTCACCGTCTCCCCTTGTCTTGTTGAGGCAGAACACTTGGCTTAGAGGTCGCAGACTCCGGCGGCATAAACACTTCGTTCAGGTTGCTAAAGGAGCCCCCGGGAGTCGGTCCGCCACTGATGACGTAAATGCGCCCCCGCACGACCGCCGACCCGAGGCCGTGGCGACCGGTGGGCATCGGGGCCATAGTCTGCCAGGTGTCCCGTACCGGGTCATACGCCTCGTTCTCACGGAATGTGCCGTCGCCGCCTTCACCACCAAACACGTAGACCCTTCCGCCGACCACGGACGATGTGATTCCGCTGCGAGCCGTGGGGAGGTCTGCAGCGCGGGCCCAGCGGTCAGCCACGGGATCGTATACTTCTGTCACGGAAAGATTTCGTTGATAATCTCCATTCAAACGCCCAC
>DATHTZ010000784.1:0-4143 GCA_035462675.1 Nitrospiraceae bacterium
CATGACATGTGTCTTGCGTGCAGCCAGACTGGAAGCCTGATGTATAAAGGAAGAAGAATAATTCCCACTCTGCACGGTCAAAGGCCAAAACACGTGCGCTCCCTTTTCCGATCCCGTTGCGCCAGCGCGTCACGGCGACGGCCTGCTCCGCTCCGATGTTCTGTGCGGTGTGTGTCAACTGGTTGAGCAAGGCCCTCGCGCGCCGGTTCATGTGTATGACTGGCAAAGAAGGGGACAGCACGACGATGGCCGGCCCGATCGTTTCTGGTTTCGGATTCACAACAATGACTCCTTGGTGTCGTGAGTGAAAGAGACCACGACAGCATATCTGACTGGTGTGGGATGTGATGACGATGTCGCAACAAACCGCATGGTTTTCTCACTGGCAAATGGCTGCGCGTGTGGGATGTGCTCAATGGGGATTCAGCTCGGCGTCAGGTGTCGTGCCTCGACGGAGTGACGTGGTGCGAGCGAGAGGAGGTAGCGGAACGGAGCCTGATGTTTGAGGGTGACGGTGCCTTCCCGCGTCAACCGGTCCGTGGCGGCAAAGACTAGGGCCCAGGAGTATTCGGGCAGCAGCGCCATGACTTCATTCCGCGAACACGCACCTACCCGAGCGAGTTGTTGGTGAATGGCCGATTCGAGCAAAGAGGCGTGTCCCATATCGTCCTCCTCACGCCAAAAACCGGCGTGATGAAACACCTGCTTCTCACAGGCGCATGAGGCATGCCGCGTCGTGAAACGAAAGCAGCCTGGAGCGCGGCTGGCACAGAGCGTCAGGAAGACTCCATCATCGCGTCGGCGTAAGAACACCTTCCCTGACGCTCCCCATCCTCCGATCAACGCAAGGACCCTAGGCCACCTTGACCTCGATGGCTCTCGATTTCGCCTTCTCGGCCTTCGGGAGATGCACGGTGAGCATGCCGTCCTTGTAGTCGGCTGACAGCTTGCTCCCATCCGTATTCTCCGGAAGCGAGAAGCTTCGCATGAAGCTCCCGTAGGCACGTTCGATCCGATGATGCTTGTGCTCGGTGGTTTCCTTCTCGTATTTCCGTTCGCCGGAAATCGTCAGGACATCGTTCTCCACCGTGAGCTTGACCTGCTCCTTCTTCATGTCCGGTAATTCCGCCCTGATGAGGAATTGCTTCTCATCCTCTATAATGTCCACCAGCGGCGACCACTCGGCCACCGTCATGGCTTCCTTGCCTCCGTCACCCGTCGCCGCCCGACTGGCCAACATCATCGCCAACCGGCTTTCCAATTCATCCCGATCCTTGAAAGGATTCCATTGGGTTCTGCTGATAGGGTCCCAACGTAAAAGTGTGTTCATGGCTTCATCTCCTTAACTGACGATGTGAAATTACTTGGTGATCCATCTGTCTCTTCTTGATGACCTCGCGTCAGCGCGGCTTTCCCCCGATGGCTTCCGGCGCCGATTTCTGATGCCACACGTCCGCCCACATCATCAGCTCTCTCTTTTCCTCGCCATACCCATACCGTTCCTGAACTTTGACGATAAATCTGTCGAGAGAGCCTTCGATTTGTTGTAAGTCCTCATCGGTAAACTTACCCCACTGCTGTTTCAGTTCACCTTTGAACTCCATCCATTTCCCCTTGAGTCGATCAGCGTTCATCGGATCCTCCTTTTGTGTACAGAATTGCGGTGTGGACGTTCGTGACTCGGCGTTCCTTGAACTAGAGTCGGCGTTAGGTTCTCGTCGCCTTGAGGGAGACCGCCCTGCCCCAGCGACACGCCGTATCGAATACGCCCCCGGCTCCCCGTCGGCCCGTGGAGCTCTTTTCGATTCGCTATGATCACGGAATCGATCACCTCCCCACACATCAAGCATTGCCAGCCGGAGAAGCACAGTGACGAGCTTCCCACATCCTCCAATCGGAGGGTCACCATCAAACCATGACAACGAAGGCAGTGCATGAGTTGACTCCTGGGCTCGACACAGCTCACGGTGTCGCCACCCCTACCAATGCCGATACCCTTTACGATACATGGGTAGACGGCTAGGAACCCCGCCTATTTGAGCTTCGTCCTGCGAGATACGAACGACGCCGTTCGGCTGTGTCTACGGTGATACAGTGAGGGCGTAAGGAGTGTTTGCAAGAAGGTCTGGCGTTGGAGCGGCGGAGACTGGAGAATCGATCGCGCGAGGAAGGACCAGGGAACGCGAGGGCTGGGACAGCCAGCGGAGCTGAAACGTCTGTCATCATCCTGCGCGTGAAGGGCCGCTGAGTCAAGCGGTATTATCGGGTGATGGGTCAACCATTCAGGCCGGTTGGGACCTCTCCCAAGCTATGAGTTGGTTCTGAAACGGTAAGCCTGGACCTTCCTCGCCAACCGCCTTCTCACCTCGCCTTCGAGCAGGGGCTGTCACGGTTTTTGTATTAACGCAACCTTCCCGCTGATTAAGAGTCTCGACGAAGACCTTCCTCAGAACACTCAGCAAGATCAATCATCAGCAAAAGGCGATGATTCGCGATAGCGAACCTCATCCTGGGTCATGGTGTGTCATCGTGTTTTGGCACCAGCTTGGCACCAAATTAGGGGGGAGCAGGTTTCGAGAACGAATGTGACAACGGTATGCGCGGCGTGTACGGCAAGCCTGGCGTGGCGAGGCTCAAGTGTTGTTGTTTGATTACCTCGACCATGTGCCGATCCGGCGTGGGTTCTTAATGCTCCGATACCATCAGTCACAGTACTTAAACCTCCGAGTATTTTTCTCAAGTCGTCGGCTACTCGGCCGCTCGGACCAAGACCTAGATGCTGGCGGACTACGTTCCACAAGGAGCCAAGGGTTTGGTCCCGCGGGGCCGGCAAACCATGAGCCTCAATGTAGATACGACAGAGGGATTCAACAATCGAACATGCTGCCGTTATAGCAGCGGCAGGATCAGTCCCAACGCTTCGCAATGCGCGGGTAAACTCTATTTCTAATCCTGGAAGGTGCCGTTCTCGAATCATGGCTTCTACGCTTCGGCTTGGTACCCCAGTTGAGCTACCGACAATTCGGCCACCGTGATCGTATGAAAGGCCATATGTGATTAGTGACCTTCTGACCCGTTCCCTTTGCGTTAGCCAATCGGACATTAGGGTGGGACGTTCCATGAAATCTTCCAATCTACAACCGCGCACGACAAAGGTATCCAGAGATGAATCCTCATTGGCCACTCTCAACCATGCGGACATTTTATCGACCATATTGCCTGTCTGAACTTCGCCCGGGGCTCTGCATCGGGCAAATAAGGAATCAATCTTGGAATGACTGCCCAGGTGCGAGGCGAGAGCGCTTGCGACCTCAGCGATCAGCGGATTTGGAATTTTGTTTAGAGGCATAAATATGGTGGGCTATTTTCAAATGACTGAAACAGTAGCCTACTGGGCCCCCTGATGCGCTAATCAATGGCAATCTTGGAAAAGCGAACCCAAAAACCTTTAACGACCTGACCTAGCCCCCTTAAACGGGTCCAGATCCTATGTTAGGGTCGGACCGAAAGGAGGGCCGTATGCCACGTCTCCGACACACCGTCGAACAGATCCTCGCCAAGCTCCGTGAAGCTGAAGTGGCCCTGAGCAAGGGACAGTCCGTGGCTCATGTCTGCTGGGCACTCAGTATCACGGAGCAGGTTACGTGATGAACTGTTGCATCGAGAGCTCTTTGATACACTCTGGGAAGTGAAGGTCGCCGTGGAACGCTAGCGGCAAAACTATAATCGGATTCGTCCGCACAGTGCGCTGGGCTATCGACCGCCCGCGCCGGAAACCATCGTGCCGCAATACGCCTGACTCACATTGCGGCTGGTACAACCACAGGGGGCAGGTCAACGCTACTGCATCGAATCGGTGAAGGAAAAAATCACGCAGTGGGGGACCACGATCAAGCTCCACCTGGCGAAGAAACAACCGGGCTAGATTCGCTTGCGCAGTATTACAACCTGTTTCGGTGCACCTCCGCCTCGAAGGGCTTGGTGGTGGTGTTCGAAGATGGCACGATTCACGGCGGCGGCATGAAGGCGAAGCGCGAGGGGCTCGAGCACACCCGCTGCCCGGTCGAGGTCACGTTTGAGGACGCCGAGCCGGGGCCCGCAAACCATCCGCATATCTTCACCGTAATTTACCTACCGCTTCCC
>DATHTZ010000785.1:0-3705 GCA_035462675.1 Nitrospiraceae bacterium
GTGATTGAAACATATCTACCGTTTATGCTTATCAAATAATGGCGTACCGATGAAACAATTCGTGGTGGTTGCAGTCGTAATCCTCGGTGGTGCTCTTGCTGCTTATTATTACTGGCAGCAGACTCAGCCTGAACCTGAAGCAGTAAAAGTAACAGCGCTACCGCCGCCGATTGCACCGCCTAAGCCGATAGTGCGCCAAGTGGTGAAAGTTCCCGAGGCAAAGTCTCCGCTACCACAGCTGGGTGAGAGCGATAGTTTTATGCTTGAAGCCTTGGCCAGTTTGATGGGCAAAGAATCATTGATGAAGATCTTCCGCGTTGAACAAATCATACACAATATCGTAGTCACTATTGATAACCTGCCGAACCAGGGCTTGCCAGTGAACACAATGCCGGTCACCCCGGTGCCGGGCAACTTTGTTGCTTCGGTGGCGGATGGGGAAATGAGCATTAGCCCCAAAAACACAGCGCGCTATACGCCGTATGTGCGTCTTGCCGGAGTGGTGAACACCGAGAAATTAGTGGAGCTTTATACTCGCCTTTATCCGCTGTTTCAGCAGTCTTACGAGGAGCTTGGCTACCCAAATAAATATTTCAATGACCGTTTGATCGAAGTCATCGACAATCTGTTGGCCGCACCGGATATCAAAGAACCCGTTAAGCTCGTTCAGCCCAAAATAGTCTACTTATACGCTGACCCTGATCTTGAAGGGCGCTCCATAGGCCAGAGGATTCTCATGCGGATAGGGAGCGATAACAAGGCGAAAGTCAAAACCAAGCTACAAGAAATCAGACAAGAGCTGTTTCTGCATATGCATGAAGAAGAAGTAAAAACTGCCGAGTAAAATAAATTGCCAAGAGGTGGGATCGCGTTTTGTAATCAAACATTTTGCGGCACGGAGTGGGCCGCCTGCTGGTTTGTCGTTCGACGCTACATTACGGGGTTAGGCAGCACTCTCCCCCTCTCTTTCGATGGTGTGTCCAGATTGGCTTTTACTGCGCGCAACCTTCTCACCCGCCCAACCCCGAGCGCACCGAGACGCGCTCTTGTCCCAGGCGAGCACAGTTTTACCGTGCGCGTTCTGCGAGCAAGAAAGTCACCCGGACGCACCCGCCGCCTTCTTTGCTGCCTTCTTTGCTTGCAGCGGTTCACCGAATCGATTAGGTTGATCGTATGGTTTTAGTTCGAAACCGTATCGATCCGCAGGTCTGAAATCGAAATCCGGTCTTGAAATCCAACATCTCTCGGCGTGGAGCGAGTCTCATCCTCGTCTGCGTAGTGAGTCCAGAAACGGCGAGTCAATAGTGGGGATGTGGCATCCTACCAACGGATTGCCTGCTTTCCGCCTCCTAGAACGACCATTTCAAATACAGCCCACAGCGTGGCCATCTTCCTGCTCGCGGACCGCATAGACTCGGAATGTCTTCGTGGGAGTCGCCTATATGATAATTCTGGCAGCCCCGCTCATCGTTGTAACTCCTCAAGTCAGGCCACGAACTCGCTGAACCTTTCTCCTGGATCGGATTTGATCCACCTCATGAATCTCTTTCAATACAAGCGTCTGTGATCAGGAGGTGAGCTTGGCGCATGTTTCGTTGATTAGCAAGACGTACGACGTTGAAATTACTGATACTGAGGATACCATCTGATGATTTGACGATCCTGTCCCACGCTGGCATCTAGCTTGCTCTCTACAAATAGTGAAGTCCCATGGGGCGTTTGGAGAAATCGTCGAGGCAGAGTTTGATCAAACCTCATAACAAGGAGGCGTGCCATGAAACGCTTAATCACCACGTTCGCTTCAGCCATACTCCTGTTGACATCCACTGCATGCGTGACCCAACACACGTGCAGCGTAGAAGAGATGATCACGATGAAGGACAAGGGGTTCGACCAGAATCGCATCGAGGCCATGTGCACGTCTAGTCGGGCCGATATTAAGGGAGTGACAGACATACTCACGAGCAGCACTAAGGTATATAATGCGATCCAACAGGCCAAGCAGGAGGCTAAAACCCCGACATCGAAGTAGAACAAGTAGACTGCGCACTGAGGGCCATGGCCAACTTCATCTCACGGTTGTCTGGTAGGGACGAAGAAAATCATGGACGATGAGCCTCGTAGCTGCAAGCAGGAGGCGTTGCGGCGCTAGACCACAGGGGCCGAACGCCACTGAGGCAAATGCCTCGAGAGCTCGATCTGGCTGATGTAGCCTTCGTCAAGGGCTGGTGGATCGGATTAACCTGCCATTTTTCAGAGGCCTGAGAGATTGTGGCCACAGATTGCACCTCTCATCAGACTTGTCCCCAATAGTTTGTTGATGCTACGTTGCTCTCCTGCATAGGCAGCCCGCAGCTGAGTGCTACTTGGACAGGACGGCCTCGCAGATTCATTTTTAAATATTAAGGAGACTCATAATGGCCAAGAAGCTGTCGCCCCCGGAACTCATGCGGGACCTCACCATTGGACACTGGGTCGCGCGCCTCGTTCATGTCGCCGCGAAACTCAAGCTGGCCGACTTACTCAAGAAAGGACCTCGTACCGTCGAAGATTTGGCGACAGCCGCTGGCGTTCAGCCAGCGATGCTCTACCGGATCCTCCGCGCCCTAGCGAGCGTCGGCGTCTTTGCAGAGACCAAGAACGGACGATTCACACTCACTCCGCTCGCTGCAACACTTCGGACAGATGTCCCAGCCTCCATGCACGGCTGGGCGATCATGATTAACGACAACTGGCAGTGGGACGCCTGGAAGGAGCTCCTCTATGGAGCCAAAACCGGCGAGGTGCCGTTCCTCAAGGCCCACGACATGCCGATCTTCGAGTATTTCGAACAACACCTCGAAGACCTCCAGGTCTTTGGCGAATCGATGACCAGCATTTCCAGAACCGAGAACCCGACAGTCCCTGCCGCGTACAAATTCTCCGGAATCCAGACGGTGGTGGATATCGGTGGCGGGCATGGCAGCCTTCTGGCCACTATTCTCAAAGCAAACCAGAAACTGAAAGGCGTGCTCTACGACCAGCCCTCTGTCATCGCCCGCGCTGAAAAGGACCAGCATGTGACTGCGAGAGGGATCAAGGAACGCTGCCGGCTCGAATCCGGGAGCTTCTTCGAGACCGTGCCAAAGGGCGGCGATGCCTACATCATGAAATACATCCTCCACGATTGGAACGATGAGGAGTGCATACAAATTCTCAGGAACTGCCGTGATGCGATGAACGAGAAGGGGAAAGTCCTCGTCGTCGATACCGTTATCGCCCCCGGCAACAACCCAAGCTGGGGCAAACTCCTCGACATTCAAATGCTCATCATCGGCGGACGCGAGCGCACAAAGAAGGAATTCGCCGCGATGTTCGCAGAAGCCGGGTTGAAGCTGACCCGAGTTGTGCCAACCAAAGGTCCCCTCAGCATCGTGGAAGGAGTCCGAGCGTGACAGTCTGTGGACCAAAAAACGGGAGCCACAGGCCTGAAAAGGGGTCGCCCATCTCGAAGGCTCCGGTCATGGGACATGATGACTCTTCTCACACGCCGCGGTATTTATGGTGCAGCCTGCTCTGGTATGCCTTGGGCGCTCCAACGGGTGCGGACCCTGAAATGCATCCCCGTTCTCGTTACCAGTGTCATCTCCGTCAGCTGAGTCACATCCATCACCCTTCAAGATCACGGCGAGAAAGAGAAGCCAACAGGTCTCTCTTTGATACCCC
>DATHTZ010000786.1:0-3671 GCA_035462675.1 Nitrospiraceae bacterium
AATCGGCCCATTGGTTCGTTTCTCTTTCTCGGCCCGACCGGAGTCGGAAAAACCGAGTTGGCTCGGGCCCTTGCTGCGACTCTCTTCGATGACGAGGCTAACCTGATTCGGATCGATATGTCCGAGTACATGGAGAAACACACGGTGGCCCGATTGATCGGTGCCCCGCCCGGCTATATCGGTTACGAAGAAGGTGGACAATTGACCGAGGCCGTCCGCCGGCGTCCGTTCTCCGTCATTCTGTTCGACGAGATCGAAAAAGCCCATCACGACGTCTTCAACGTGTTGCTGCAAGTATTAGACGACGGTCGGTTGACGGACTCTCAGGGCCGGACCGTCGATTTCAAAAACACGGTGTTGATCATGACGTCGAACATCGGCAGCCCGCAGATTCTTGAGGCACAGCAACGGCGCGCGTCCTATGACGAGGTCTGTTCCCTTGTGATGGCGGAACTTCGAGAACACTTCCGTCCGGAATTCCTGAATCGTGTCGACGAGACGGTGGTGTTCCATCCGTTGGAGACGGAGCAGCTTGCAAAGATCGTAGAGATTCAACTCGAGCGATTGCGGGCACGCTTAACCGAACGGAGGATCTCCCTGTCCGTGACGCCGGCGGCCTTGCGGCATCTGGGTGAGCGCGGCTACGATCCGGTCTATGGGGCGAGGCCCTTAAAGCGATTGATCCAGCAGGAAATTGAAACGCCGATGGCGCGTCAGTTGGTCAAGGGCGAATTGCGGGATGGTGATACTGCGACCGTCGATCTGAAGGACCAGCACATCATCATTGTGCCGACGGTTGCAGGGTAAGAGGCTGCGGAAACACCATTGGCACCACAGCAGACCCGTGAGACGTGAATGGTGAAACGTTTCTGAGGAAAGGCAGTCGCAATTCTATGTTTCACCTTTCACGGTCCCTGAGAGCGTAGCGAACACGCCGTCTCGGGAAAGGCACGTCTAGGTTCAGCCAAGGAGGACAGACCCGCCTTTCGCATCTTGGGTCGTGCCGCTGGCACGAAGCTTGTCGATGTTCCATTCGATGGGAGAGATTCGGATCACATGGCCTTTGATCGTATGGAACTCCCCTTTTGTGAAGGCCACGACATTGGGTGCCTTCACGTCTACCTGTAAGATGACGGTTCCCGAGGCTGGATGTGTAAGCACAAGACTCTTCGCAGTCTGCGTCACGGCGTAGGCGCGCTTCTCGTTGATCATCAGGGTACTATCGTTAAGCTTCGCCGTCACTTTCCCCCCCGCATCGAACAACGCAAAATTTACAAGCAGGGCGCCCGTGGCCGGTTTGAGTACCACCTGAATCTGTGGAACCCCCTCGATTTCAATCATGCCGTCGGTATTGCGATACAGGTTTGAACCTACTTCAACGTCCATACATTGCCTCATTTCACTGCGATGTGAGAAATATTCGTTAACCCCCATTATTCATGACGGTTCGTCGTGAGACCGCTGGCCGAAGGCTTGTCGTAGCAGTCGGTCGGAAATTGCAGCAGAAGTGTTTATGAATAATGCGGGTTAAGACTTCTTGATACGATCTAGAATTAATGCGATACAGCCGCCGAGCAGTCCTCCTCCTATAATCGTCGTGAGCAGCTCGACCAATTTGAGCCCCCACACAGACCCCTGCGTTTGCATGGCTTCCCGTATGCCACCCTGTAGCATGATTACGGCCAGCGCCATGGTGGCGCCGACGATGAACCACCAGAGAAAGACTTTTACGAGCGACCACACAGGGAATCCTCAAAACTCCATTCGCCGATCGAGGCTGCGGTATTGAATCGCTTCCGCCACGTGCAGCGACTCAATTTTATCAGAGCCTGCGAGATCGGCAATGGTTCTCGCCACCCGCACGATGCGCCCATGGGCCCGAGCGGACAATCCGAGTTTGGACAGCGCGCGTTCTAAGAGCTCTTGAGCTTGGGTCTCCAGACCACAATACCGTTTTAGAAGCCGGGGCTTCAACTGAGCATTCGAATGAATTCCGTCTTGACAATATCGGTGGCGCTGTCGATCTCGTGCCGCCAGGACGCGCGATCGAATCGTGGCGGAACTTTCTGGCATCGGACCATGATCGTGCAGATCTCGCACGGAAACCGGTGGGACCTCGATGTGAATGTCGAGTCTGTCTTGAAGCGGCCCCGACAATTTGGCTCGATACCGACGAATTTGATGGGGAGTACAGACACATTCACGCGTGCGATCCCCGTAGTATCCGCAGGGACAAGGATTCATCGCAGCGATCAACATGAATCGCGCAGGGTAACGGAGCGAGCCGCTGGCCCTGGTCAGCGTGACATGCCCATCTTCCAGCGGTTGCCGCAATCCGTCTAAAACAGGACGGCGAAACTCCGGGGATTCGTCCAGGAACAACACACCATTGTGCGCCAAGGATACTTCCCCAGGCCTAGGAATTGTTCCACCTCCGATGAGCCCGGCATCGGAAATACTGTGGTGTGGAGCGCGAAAGGGACGGACGGTCAGCAGTGGTTGATTGGCCGGTAATTGTCCGGATACACTATGGACGCGAGTGGTTTCGATCGCTTCCTCTGGTTCCATGAGCGGAAGAATCGTCGGGAGACGTTTCGCCAACATGGTCTTGCCCGATCCAGGCGGTCCCACCATCAACAGATTGTGGCCTCCAGCTGCTGCGATCTCCAGAGCACGCTTCGCATGATCCTGTCCCTTCACATCGCCATAGTCGTCATCTTCCACGGGGCGAGTGGTAAAAAATCGGTCCCGGTCTGCGTGAGCCGGGCTCAGCGAAATCGTGCCATTGAGAAATCCCACAGCCTCGGGAAGCGTGTGGAGCGGATAAGCCGTTGCGCCCTGCACCACGGCCGCCTCTTGGCTATTCTCAGTCGGCAAGAGCAGGCTATAGTTGGGCCGGCAGGCAATTCCAATGGATAAGGCACCGGTAATCGCCTTAATACGTCCGTCCAACGAGAGTTCACCGACACAAACGCGGCCTAGTATATTCTGAGGTGAAATCACTTCTTCCGCGACAAGAATACCAATGGCAATCGCCAGATCAAGGCCCGATCCTTCCTTTTTGATTCCCGCGGGAGCGAGATTCACCGTGATTTTCTTGGCCGGGAAATGGAAACCCGTATTCTTGAGCGCGGAGCGGACTCGGTCTCGGCTCTCCCGCACTGTGGCATCGGGGAGACCGACAACTGAGAATTGTGGAAGTCCTCCGGCAATATCGACTTCCACATCGATCAGATGCGCATCGATACCGACAAGTGCAGCACTCAGAACTTTAGCAAGCATCTATAACTCCAGTCCCAGGCGCGAGGCTGCAGGATTATAGGAACGGCATCGAATTGTTTCAACTAAAACAGTTGGGGACAGCAGGAATTGGTTCCATTTCCCCTGTTGTTATCGCACCGGTCTGCATGCTAGCGCCCTCTCCCACCCTTCTGTATAATCCCTCTCTATGTCTGCCCCGTCCTCGCCGGGCAGATTGATGTCCCCCAGCGCGAGGTCGACCGGGCGCTGCGCCACCATCGCCTTTGCCGCCAGCGCGCTCTCGACGCCGATCGCCGCGTAGCCATGCGCGACGAAGTACTCCTCCAGGACGTCGCGCACGTACGGCTCGTCGTCGACGATCAGGATGGTGGCTTTCGCAATCACGACCGCAGGTCCACTTCCATCCCCCC
>DATHTZ010000787.1:0-6837 GCA_035462675.1 Nitrospiraceae bacterium
GCACCCAACTCGCAGTCGGGAAATAGGCCTGTGATCTCATCCTCAGTCGCGAGCCGCACTTGGTGGGTGTCGAAGACAGTCCTCAAGCGATGGAGGTCCACCTTCCAACTTGCCGGCAGCACAGTCATGACGAACCGCGTATCCACCTTCATGATCACGACCTTGGCCATCTCTTTCTCCGGAGTATGGAGCATCTGCGCAACAGTAAGGGCGCGAAACGCTGCCGGGTGGGACAATACGTCATAATGAACTCGTTCGCGATCGAGATACGCGTTGAGTGTTCGTGAGATGGACATGGTGACACCTCCTGTGATGGTTTGACCTCCCGGCAGAGGTCGCTGCTGGAATGATTGACGGGGGATGGAGGGCTGCTCGACGGCGACGCGTGTCATGATCAAGGCTCCGCTGTGATCATGATGGTTCACATAACCTGTACACTATACGCCGTTTGCAATGTTGAAGTCTTGGGGAAAAGTCACATGCAAAGAACGAGGAGGGAGGTGCCCCCAGAGCCGGTCAGGAAAGCCAGAGACGATGGCGTCTACGTCGAAAGATCGTATCGTCTGTATGGCGCACAGGTTGTTGTAGACCCTTGACATTCCCTGTGGGGAAGCGTTGGAATGGAGGGCAACAGCACCTCCATTCCAGCATCGGGCATGACTCATCGGTGCCCCATGAGGAAGCGGGTCAGTCTTCAGTGCTCGATCACGCTCTCGATCCTCTCCATCGGTCTGCTCTCCGGCGCATTCGGCCTGACCTATGCGTATTGGCAGACAAAACACTCGTTCCGCGAGGCCATTGGTCTCGGGTTTCAGGAACTTGCCCGACAGAGCGCAGATAAAGTCGGGTTAATTCTAGAAAAAGAAATCGAATGGGTGGAACGGCTCGGCTCACTCCCGCAGGTTCGTGAAGCAGTCCGAGAAGGCACCAGGCTGACCTTCAACCAGCAGGTCCTTGAGCGCTGGAAGGAGTCGCAACGGCCGTATTTTCGATCACTGGAAATCCTCGATCGCCGAGGCCATTCGGTCGGCGGAGCGGCCAGCGAAAATACCAAGACGTATTACAGTCGGCAACCTTGGTGGCCTGTCGTCTTCGAACAGCGACGATTATGGGTGGGAGAGCTGCGGCTTGATGAAAAAGGCGATGGGGATTTGGAAATTGCCGTGCCGATCGTTGACGAGACTGGGGCTGTGCTGGGCGCGATACAGGCGGTGATCGAGAAGGACCAACTCTTGACCTCGGTCCTTCGAAGTAGGATCGGGAGTACCGGTCATGCCATGCTGGTCGGACCTCACGGGACAGTGTTGGCCTGTTCCCTCCTCCCGCCCGGACGACATACGGCTCTTGTTGGACTGCTGAGAGACTCACTCGCCTCGGGTCTCGCTCCTCCCGATGCTGCCTGGATGGAAGTACAGGACGATGCCCACGGTCAAGGAGGCGGGATC
Source organism: Nitrospiraceae bacterium (assembly GCA_035462675.1). Classification (GTDB taxonomy): domain Bacteria; phylum Nitrospirota; class Nitrospiria; order Nitrospirales; family Nitrospiraceae; genus Palsa-1315. The sequence goes on from DATHTZ010000787.1 coordinate 1,446, forward strand.
GTGGGGTTTGCATCCGTAGCACTCCGACCGAATATTGTCCAGGCAGAAGCGTGGTCCATTCTCGTCCGCCAAGATCCCAACGAAGCGTATGCGCCCTTGCGTCTACTCCTGTGGAAGCTCGTGGCGTTCGGCATGCTGGTCTTTGCCGTGGTCGCCCTCCTTCGATGGCGCCTCGGTCGCCGCATTGTGCAGCCAATCAACACGTTGGTTGAGCGAGTGCAGCTTTTAGGACAGCAGAACAATGAAAAGCCGATGATGGCCATGCAGTCTTCCGGCATTGTGGAGATCGATACCTTGGCCGTGAGTTTCGATGAATTAACGGAACGGCTGGAGCGTACATCACGGGAGCGGGGGCGGTATGTGGCCGAACTCGAGCGAGCGAACCGGGAACTGGTCATTTCCGAGGAGCATTATCGGATGTTGTGGGATCATTCGACGGATATCCGGTTACTCGTCAACGAGGAGGCAATCATTCAGGCTGTCAATCGTCGAGGCGAGAATAAACTGGGGGCATCAGCTGAACGTCTGGTCGGTACGAAGGTGGAGGATCTATTTCGGGAGGAGGATCGTGTCCGGTTCCGCCGATTGTTAGAAACGGTCACCGTCACCAAGAAAGAAGAGCCAGCCGGCGAGATGCGGATGCTCTCACCCCTTTCAGGCATACTCATCATGGACGTCGATCTGGTGCCGGTCGAGAACGCCGGATTGCCGGTCGCCATCATGGTGCAGTTGAGCGATCTCACCGAAAAGAAGCGCCTCGAAGAGCAGTTGATCCGTTCGGAACGCCTCGCCTCGCTCAGTCAGTTTGCCTCGATGTTCGCCCACGATATCCGCAATCCGTTGGTGGGGATCAAGAAGACATTGGAGCTGCTCGCTCAAGACGAAGGATCACAGCCGGCCGCGCATCGGCGATGGTGGGACGATATGCGTTTGACGATCGACCTGTTGCTCGGCATGATCAACGACATGTTGGATGTCTATCAAGAAAGCTATTCCGGGCTGCCACTCCTGACTTCGACGGTGTCGCTCAAAGGTCTCATCGCCGACGTGATGCAGCTCTTCCGATCCGAAGCCACCGCGAAGCGAATCGTCCTTCATCTCGAGATGCCGGATGACGATGTCGTGATGACAGCCGACCGGCGCCGCCTTTTGCGGGTGCTCATCAATCTCGTGCACAACGCACTCAAGTTTTCTCCACAAGGGGGAACGATTACTGTGGCGGTTCAGGCAGAGGCGCGAGAATGGATGGGGCGCGAGTCTCCTGGTATCTCGTCCTCCCAGGCCACCATACAGGTTGCAGATGAAGGCCCCGGCATCGCGCCTGAGGATCTTCCTCATCTGTTCGAGATGTTTTGCAGGAGGAAAGATCCTGGAGACATTCGAATCGGACGAGGGCTGGGGTTGCACTTTTGCCGCCTGGTGGTGGCGGCCCATCAGGGGAAGATTTGGGCGGAGAATCGTTCGTCAGGCGGCGCGGTCTTTTCCGTCGAACTGCCGCTGAATCAGGAGGCCTATGCCGGCCACATTGCTGATTGCCGAGGATCAACGGCTCTTTAGGCAGAGTCTTCGGCTGCTGCTTGAACGCGAACCGGACCTGCGAGTGGTCGGAGAAGCGACCGATGGGCGCGAGGCGTTCGATCTGGCGGTGAAAACCAAACCCGATTTGATCCTGATGGACGTGGATATGCCGAGGCTCGATGGGGTCACGGCCACACGCCTGATCAAGGGCTGTCTCCCTGAGGTAAAAGTGTTGATGTTGTCGGTCCATGATGAAGACGCGAGGATCGTCGCGGCAGTCCAAGCCGGCGCCTGCGGCTATATTCTGAAGGATGCCGACCATGCCGAATTTCTTCGCATCATCCGAGCCACCTACCGGGGGGAGCGGGTTCATTCCCCCTTTATGCCGGACGGCTTTGCTCGGAACGTGGCCTCCGCGCTGCAAGACGCCGGCAGCGAGACCGCCACCGGCGTCGCACTGCTGACCGAGCGTGAGCGGGAGATCCTGGTTTGTGCCGCATCCGGGCGCGGCAATAAAGACATCGCCGATCAGTTGTGCGTCTCTGCCGATACCGTGAAGACGCACCTCCACCATATCTATCGAAAACTCGGCGTCGCCGGCCGGGTCGAAGCAGTCCTGCTCTATCTCAACAGCAAGTAACATACTCGCTTCTTTCAACTCCTCACCCGAACGGTGTATGAAAAATCCATCCATTGGGTGATGGGCTTCGTTCGCGACTCTCGATAGAATAGCGCCGTGGCAGAGTGAAGATCAAAGGCCACCCGCAGAGGAGGCCGTGGAGGTTCAACAAGGAAAGGAGGTAAGGCGAGGAACAGATTGCGGTCTAGCTGAGTCGATGCTGACACCCTTCGATTAAATGAAGAGAGGAGGCTCCCATGAAAACCATACTCGTAACAATCGTCGCGGGCTTCTTTGCGCTGGCCCTGTTCGCCGGGGGGATGGCAGTGGCTCAATCGACGAATTGGATGGATGAACTCAGCGGCTCGGTAAATTTTTATAAAAACAGCTATCCCACCACCAATAATGTACCAGCCAATTGGGAGCCGTATCTCAGCGAGCTGACTCTTATGAAGAAAGCGTCGATTCGGGGAGATCAAGAGACAGTGCGGAGCAAAATGAGCATGTGGTTCAAGATGCTCAAGAACCGGGAATATGGAATTCACCCGAAGGCAGCAGACGAACTCTTCAGGATCGCGGTGTTGACGACGCCCTTCGATGAATACAAAATCTCTGTCCCGGATAAATAAGGGAGGCCGGCTTTTAGTGCAGCACGCAAGTGTCGGGCGAGCAGTGGCTGGCTGTTTTTGAGAATGGAAGAGGCCGACGCTGCCCGCCCGAGGCTGTAGCGTTCTCAGGAGTTCCGTGAAACGTAGGGCCGTCGAGGACTCTTCCTCAGAAACTTTTCACGTTTGACGATTCATGTCTCAGGGATCGCTGTCCGTAATTTTTGAGCACCCTCCGGGGTGCTCTTTTTTGTTCAGACGTGCAGGCCATCGAAGTTCCGCCAGGCACATCATGATCGACATTTATCGGTCCCGGTGAGTGGGTGAGTGAGTGAGGAGGCGGCTTGTACATCTTGACTTCACCCGAGACCAAACGTACCATCCATTTCCGGGAAGTCTCCTGTCCGCAATCTGGCAGATAGGGGATCGCGTCTCGCAAGTTTTTTCCACCGTGTGTACGCAGCAGGGTCGACACTATGGTGAGCCGCTTGCGGTGGGCTATCGCATCCCTCCTGGCCTGCGCCATGTCCGGTTGGGCAAGCAGCGAAGGTGTTGGTGCGAAGGACCGCCAGCCTGAATCCGGTATTCCCCTTTACACCATCCTTGAAATTGAGACGACCGCTCGTCTTTTGGCGGTCCTGCTCGATTCCGGTCGAAACGTCATCAACGAGCACCTAGTTGTGCTCGATGAACAAGAGAGAACAGAAAAAGATTTTACCGCTGACCTGTTTGAACGACAATTAGTAGATGTCTTTCGCAGTCGCTCCGGTATCGACCTGCAAGACCTTGAGACGGCGCGAATTCCTGCCGGGGCGAAGAAGTTGCTCAAAGAACTGGTTTTGGTCAGCAAACAGGTGGTCGCGGAAGCTCAACATGAGATCAATCGACAAGGTGGCGTAACCAAAGAGTTTATTCCCGCGATCTTCGGTGCGCGAGTGGGTATCCGATTTACTGAACGGACGCACGTACGGCTGAAGCAGACGGCACTCGCGCCTCGCAATCCCTGGAACGCGCCGGATACTGTCGAACGAACGGCGTTAGAGGCATTTGCCGATCCCTCCTATCCCCTTGAGAAAGTGATTAGCGAAGTCACGACGAAGAGCAGGTCGTTGCGCCTGATGTTTCCGCTCTATGCAACAAGGAAATGCCTGGATTGTCACGGCAGCCCCAAAGGGGAACTGGACCGGACCGGCTATCCCCGTGAGGGGCTCAGGCTCGGGCAAAATGCTGGTGCGATTAGTGTGGTGATCCCGATTCGACCATGAGACGAATCGCATTGCTTCTAGCGGTGATGATCGTTGCCGGCTCCAGCAGTCTCTGGGGGGCCGAGCGACCTGAGGCACCAGCCGCGAAGCCTGCTGGGAGCGGGGTGATTGTCCATAGTGACGGGTATGTTCTGACGGCGGAGCACGTGATCGCGAATGCGAAACGGATCTTTGTCCTCACCGCCGGGGAATTCCGCGCGCCAGCGACCCTTGTCAGTACCGATTCCGAACACGACCTCGCCTTGCTCAAGATTGAAACAGTCGGGCTGACGGAAGCGCCCATCGGTTATGCCGGTGCCGTCAGACTCGATCAAGAAATCATCACCGTCGGATTTTCGTTCGGCCTCCGGGACGTGTCCGTGACTCGAGGTCGGATTGCGGCAGTGCGGACGAGCGGCGTCCAGCGGGTATTTCAAGTGGATGCGGCCATCAACCCCGGCAACAGCGGAGGAGCTATTTTCAATAGACGCGGGGAGGTGGTCGGCCTGATGACCAGCAAATTCAGCCATCCCTCCGGTATCGTGCCGGAAGGGATGTCCTTTGCGGTGCCGATCAGCTATGCCACGCCTCTCCTCGCGAATATCCCGGATTTCGACTTTACGATGATTGGGAAAGGGAGGAAAACTGCCAAAAGAGGCAGTGAGGGCAAAGGCCTTGCCCAGGAGGTCGTCCGGACTACGGTGCTCATCGAGACGGTCAGGAATACGGACACGGCCTCGATGCCACCGGCTCCGGATCACGCTGCTGGAGCTTTGCCAAGGAGCGATACTCCGGCAGTCGTCTCGCCGCGCCTACAGCCGAGTCCGCTGAAGGATCAAGCCCCAAGTGCACTGGATGAAAAGGCGATCGCTCTGGTGAACAGCCAACTCCTGGCTACACAGGAAGATGAACTGAAGCAGCTGGTCCAGCAAGGCATCGCTCAACCAGAGAGGATGGTGCTGATTCCAGCCGGAGAGTTCTGGATGGGCGCGGAGGATGGGCTGCAAGATGCACGTCCGCTCCATCAGGTGCATCTCAGTTCCTACTGGTTCGACAAATATGAAGTGACGAACGCGAGGTACCGACAGTGCGTGGAGGGAGGCGGCTGCACGTCGCCCAAAGATCGCATGGCGTTCGAGGATCTTCAGCGCGCGCAGCATCCCGTGACCAACATTACGTGGAACCAGGCGCGATCCTTTTGCCAGTGGCAAGGTAAACGATTGCCGACAGAAGCCGAATGGGAAAAGGCGGCGCGAGGGACGGATGGCCGCCGTTATCCCTGGGGCAATAACGAGGAAGTACTGAAAAACCATGTGAAAAAACGTGAACTCAAGGTCGACGCCGGTGGAACCGAGCCGGTTGAACGTCAGACGGCGACGGCGTCGCCCTATGGGGTCTTCGGCCTG
>DATHTZ010000788.1:0-11111 GCA_035462675.1 Nitrospiraceae bacterium
CCGGTCTATTCGATTCGTTCCGGTGAATCAAATTGGATTCAGCACTGTATCGTTTTCGTTCACTTAGCCCGCTTTCATACTTCTAGAGCAGCCTCCGCACAGGCGAAAATGTGGGGAAAACCGCAGACTATGTCCAAGAACCAGTGCATTTTAGATGAGGCATGGAGCTTGCTGGATATTTAGTTAGCTCGTATCTCGGTTTCTGCGATGCCGTGGGAAGCCCCCCAGAATGAACATCATTGTCACCACCCTGTTTTTGCAACCGCTGATGCTCGTGACGCTGTACCTCTATGTGTCCGGCGCGTTCACCAATCGGAGAGCGTTCCAGCTTACCTTTTATATCCTGTTGGCCTTCTTTGCGCTGACCATCGGGATCGGCGGCATTCAACTTTCCTACCAAGGCTATGACCTCCTGGCATCAACCCCGGTGTCGTTGAGTGAGGTTCTGCCCGAACCGTAGACAGCGCTGCAACTAACCCACTGAACTCCGCCATGAGACTTCAATGCCTGCTCCTCTTCCTCCACTCCCACGGCGGCACCGGCTGCCCCTCAAGGACAATTCCCCGCCACTCGATACCCCGATTCCTCCGCCTATGCCTCACTATCAAACGCCACTCGATTCCGTGGCCCAACCTGACTGTAATTCGGGTAGTCTGGCCGATGGTAGATGTGACTCTTTCGATTGCCGATGACGGGGTAGGGAGAAGTTGAGAGAGGACGGAGAATCCTAGTCGATAGATCCAAAACAGCTGTCCCTTCTCTCGCAGCGCAGAGGATGAGGAGTGGGTCACGGAGCAGTGAGTGAGTGCATCAGCAATATTATTATCATAACCAGGAAGGGGGTCGATGAAAAGCAGATGGGGCCGGAGTATCGGGGCCGCGCTGGCAGTCGGGAGGTTGGTCCTGGGGGCGTGCAATGGGGGGCAAGAGGGGAATCACACGCTGCGGTGGGACACCCACAATCCGTCAGCCACACGCTTTACCACGGTCTTCTCCGGTGCGGTGCTGGACAAGAACACCGGCCTCGTGTGGGAGCAGGCGCCCGATGCCATCAACACTATCCCTTGGGACCCAGCGACCTTCTTTTGTGTCAACAAGAATGTCGGAGGCACGGTGGGCTGGCGGTTACCTTCGGTGGCAGAGCTAAAGAGTGTGCAGGATGGCTTGCCGGGAGCGGTAGCGCCTTTTGTCCCGGCGATCTTTACGGGTGTCCAGTCGGACGAATATTGGTCGGCGACGACGTACGCAGGTGATCCGACCACGGCGTGGGCCGTGAGCTTCAGCACTGGCGACGTGCCCGCCACCAACAAGGCCCTCAGCCACCGCTACTGGGCTGGTGTGTGCGCGGTGGCATGAATGCAGATGCGTATTGAAGATGTGGAAGGGGTAGACAGCATTGATATGCTCATTTTTTTGACGGAGACATCTCGACCTGCTCCCGAATCTTTACCCAGTTTTCCCACCCATAGCTTTTCGCCGTAGTCATGATTACTGTCCGAGCAGAATCAATTGCACTGTTCATCATTTTTCGGTTCACGTTGGGAAGATACCGAACTGAGATCAGGAGTGTCTCGTGATCCACTTGAACAACGGACAGAAAAAACGGACTGTCGGCGCTGGCATCCTGTTGAAGCTGGGATCTCACGTCTAATGCTAGCCACTCGATTTTCGTTGGTGTGTAGGGTGTGAGCCCTGGCCGGTTCGGTGTCTCCCGCTCGTTTCTATTATCATGTGTAGCTCGTTCGTCTCTTTCAATCGTGCATTCACCCTTCACGCAGGCCTTCATTCCCGCTTGCCGACTCTCCTCACAAGAAATCTTATCATTTGCGCTAATGGCATTATCGAGGCATTTTTTCAGCTCTTTCTCAGCTGCCTTGAGACATTCTGAACAAGGGCTTTGTGCATATACAGGAGAGCCAAGAAACAAGAGTGGGAGCAACGCGAACACGAGTCTTACGTTCATAACGGGACCTCCCGTAAGAAGTACGGAATCAGAGGACTCGCCGCTTGATCCCATAGCGGCCTCTTTGTTGGTGCGTCGCCTCCATCGCCACTCGCTGCCCTATCTGAATAATCCGCCCCAACCGTTCTAGCAGGTTTTGTGACTGGTGCGAGGTCAGCCCGTGCTTGTTCAGCAGCTCCAGAATATCGTTGATGATCATGTTCTCCGTCTCGGTGAGCAAGTACGGCTCAGGGAAGGCGGTCTCAGGGATGCTCGATCGGGTGTTTTTACGTCTAAACTCGGTGATGATCTCGTAGAGGGCTTGCTTCGTGCACAAACCTTTCCGCTCCACCACTTCCACAATGGCCGCCCGTCTCCCACATGTTGGGGAGGTCGGTTCTTCGACGGACATGGATTCGCGTTTTTGGCGTTCGTCGCTCATGTAAAGTCAGCGTCAGTCTATAGGCTTCCATTCCTGCTTAGCTCCTAGTCCTGACCGGCCCTCAGATTGCGTTGACGAAATGTGATGGACAAGGTGCCCTGTTCGTCAAAGACCGCTGTGAATGTGTTGATGTTGGAAGGGGCACCACCAGCAAACAGACCTACAATGAAGTTGGCCGCGTTGACGTTCACATTGATATGGGTATAGTTCCATACCTCTACATTGGTCAGAGAGGTTGAAGGAGGCAAGCCAGGCAATGCGAAATAGCTACCCGAGTGACGGGAAATGTCATTACGTTGCTCATTCGGGCGCGTGACCGTGAACGAGAGCATTTCCTCTGGTCGCATGGGCGGATCACCGGAGAGTCGCCAACCAGTAGAGGAGGGGTTCCGGATCGTACCCTGCCCTTGGAAGGAGCCCGCGTTGACAGAGCATTGCACAGGGAAACGGCGGTAGGGATGAATGAGGAAGGGCATGATACCTTCTGTGGCGACGGTGGGTTACTTCCTGCGTCGGAACATCGACACAAGCACAGCCAGCCATGCGAGACCAATACCCCCGATGATGGTCATGAGCCATTGCTGCCATGTCACGCGAGTGAACTCGAATAGGACGGCGTCAATCCAGCTCATGGCAGCCTCGCAGGGAGGCCTATTCTAGGAGGGGGACCGATCAAACCGCAAGGCAAGGTGGGAGGTCAGAGTTTCCCTTTTATGGGAGCGAAGCCGTGCATTCCGTAAGGTAGAACGTGAATATCCCGAACTGCCACAGGCATTGCGACTGAAAAACAGAACAGGTTGGCTGTGCGCACCGGGCAGACTCCAAAGGAGGCCATCGTGGATATTCTCGCGTCTGGGAATCAGTAACAGGCAAACAGCGGGGGATAGTGTTTTGCAGCCTCTCTAGTATAAGGTGTGTCCGCTGATCCTCCGGCTAAGGAATAACCTGAATGTTTCAATATGGCGTGCCGATACTGGTTGTCGTGATCGCAGTAACCTCTAGCTGTGGCCCACTGGATACACAGGAGAACACCGTTGAGCAGTCTGTTGGAACAAGGGAGGTGAAAGACCCTAAAGCCGTTTTGCGCCGCCCCAATATTCTAAGCAATAATGCAAGATTTTATCATGAGAGCCAAGGATCCCGAGTTTCTATCCGATATAGGAATTCTGGTCCGAGTCCGGCCTATCGAGTACAAACCGACCTTGAAGTTTTTCTGGATGGGATCAGTGTGCCGATAGAGAAAGATACCGTTATCGTATCAACACTCGCTCCGAACAAAGGCCTAGAATTGCGAGGCACCCTTCCAGATACCTTCTTCGAAGGAGTGATGAATGGCAAGGCGCCGTTCGTTATAGAATTTACCGCTCGATATCACAATGAACAAGGCCAAGAATTTGAGGCTTTTTCAGCCTGGCAATTCAGTCGGAGCACGATGGAACTATTCCTCATAGAGGAGCGAGCAAATTAGTTCGTCATTTCACTCCACACCTCCCTCCCAGGATTATCGACTCTCAATTCGCCAACCACGCCTATAGGGATTCTGAGAACTTCTAGAATCGAGCGTGCTGCCATAGCCTCCCGGCAGGTGACTGATTGAGCCAGGAGCCAATGTTTTTGCGCTGAGCCTGCTGCGGTAGTTCCCTTCCTGGTCATCCTGAAGATGCGCCTCCATCGCAAGCGAGTTGGTGGTAAAATCTGGACTGATGCGGCTGCTACATGCCGGCGAGCAAATGTACATCGGCAAGGGTGCGCCAGCAACGTGCCGAGAGATATTGGATGACAAGACCCGAACCCAACTCTTTCTCACAAGAGATCGGATTACTCGGACGGAACATACTCTCACGCTCAGGCCGGTCGGGGCTTATTTCCCCTTCGGCTTCCACTCCTGCGCCAGCTTTTGCGCCTCGGCAATCTGGGCAGGGGTCATCTGATTGGCGAGCAAATCACGAAGTTGGGGCGCTGGTTTATCTCCATTCGTTCCCGCCAAGCTATACCACTTATACGCCTGGACAATATTCTTTGGCACACCCTGGCCCTCATCGTACATGATGGCAATTTTTGTTTGAGCGAGCGCCTCCCCTTGGTCTGCGGCCAGCCGAAACCACCGCAAGGCCTGCTGATAGTTTTTCGGGACTCCCTCTCCGTTAAAATACAACGTCCCCAGGTTGAACTGCGCCTTGGCCAGTCCCTGTACCGCCGCTTTTTCATACCACTGCCGTGCTTGAACATCGTCCTGCGGCACGCCTCGGCCTTTGCGATACAGCACTCCGAGGTTGTACTGCGCGAGGGCATCTCCCTGCTCGGCGAGCGGGCGCCACTCACGCAAGGCTGTGGCGTAGTCTCCACGGTTATTGGCCTCCATGCCGGCCTGAAAGTCGGCCCATACCGGCACGACCAGACAGACGATCGATAGCACAAGGGCGATGGGGAATCGGAGCGCGATTGACGGAAGGGAGCAAATCCAAAAGGGCATAGAAGCCTCGCAAGGAGGCGTATTGTAGAAGGGAGGCGCAGGACGGCGCAAGGGCCGCAGGTGAGGACTGTATCCTACGGAGGAAAATCTATCACATGCCAGGGAGGAGCCAGCCATACGAATTGGCAGACCTAGCAGGATGTTGAAAAATCATTCTGGCTACGAAGAAGCCTAGGGCTGAAGGAAGTCATGTACGGCTCCAGCTATACCTGCAGGCTGTTCAAAAAGGCCGTCCAGCAAGGCCGCAGCGAGCGAAGAGGTGAATCGTACTTCGTCCCGTACGTTGAGCCTCTGAGCGATGCGAGAACGATGCTGGCGGGGTTTTTCAACAGCCTGCTACGGAGAAGGGGATACGACCACGCTACTGACGCCAGGAGCAGTCGTTGGGTAGAAGCTCTCCAGAGTGATGATGAGGACTTCCTCCCCATTGCTCCCAAAGCCAATTAACTCATCTTCGTGAGGTGTTCTCTCGAATCTATGCTCCCACTTCAAGCCATCCGAATCGATATACGTGCTGACTGTGCCGTAGAAGTCCTCCACTCCTTCCCCTTTACGCTGGTCCACCATCTTCCATGTTTTGTGGATAACCGGATGCCTGCTCGCGCCCTCTTTGAGGGTAACCAGCACATAGGAACCGGCAATGGTTACCATAAATTTTCGTGGATCTATCTGGACCGCAACCGTCTGGCGTATGCCGGAACTGTAGTCCGCTATGACAACGGCTTTCCTACTCGTACCAGTGACGGAACCGATAGTGGTCTTGAGGAATCCAGGAGGATGAATCCTCCCGAAGTGAGGGTGTTCGATTGTGAGGAGTTCCGCTGCGCTCGAAATGTGAGCGAGATCCATGCGAGGCATTCTACAGCAACGAATGGCCTCTAGTCTTCAGGGACCTCGCGGGGAGGAAGCCTGGTGTCAACGCTTTACTTTTGACATTAGCTGCGTGTCGATCTCCGCCATAGCGCAGCGTAGCATCGTGCTCCAGCTTTTCCCGTAGCCGCTTGCGCTCCCGACTTACCGCCGTGTAATCCAATCCGCCAATCACCCCCCCCGATCTCCACCTGTCCAATCCTGCTATTGCGATAGATCAACTCCAGCGCCACTGCCCGCTCGTCTCGTAACCACGTTCGTTTCCCGGTTAGCCGCTTCTCTTCCACGCCATAAAACCGTGCCATCGCTTGGGTCCCTCCAGCTGGCGCTTTGGCCTGTAGTCGCCGCGCTTCCTGCTCTCCTAGCTTGCTCTAGCTTTCCTCCTGCTCGTCCTTGATCTGCTCAATGAATAACAAATCGTTCATGCTGTGAGGTCTCAGAGGAAGAGGGTTGTCTTGACTCAAATCGTATGACGATACTATGATCGATCATGAATTGGTAGGGAGGTTCATGATGGCCATGACGACGATTTCACCGAAATTCCAAATTGTGATTCCCAAGGAAGTACGGGACAAACTCCATCTTGTCCCAAGCCAGCGCTTGCAGATTGTGGAGAAAGGCGGAGTCATCACCCTGGTGCCCGAAGTCCCCCTGAAATCGCTCAAGGGAACGCTCAAGGGTATGTCTAAGACAGATCTTCGGGAGAAGAAGGACCGATTGTGAAGGTCTTGCTCGATTCCAGTGGCTGGATCGAATTCTTTACGGGCGGACCACTCGCCGAACGGTATGCTCCCTATCTCACCTCTCGGTATCAGCTCATCACGCCGACCATAGTGTTGTATGAGGTCTACAAAAAGATCAAGCTGGAACGAGGGGAAGAGACGGCGTTATTGTTCGCGGGCCGGCTCAGTGCGACCAAGGTGGTTCAGTTGACAGAATCGATCGCACTTCTCGCCGCCGATGTCAGCTTACAACACGGTTTAGGGATGGCCGATGCGATCGTGTACGCGACGGCAAAAGATCAGGAGGCCGAGGTCATCACAGGCGACGCGGATCTGAAGGATTTGGCAGGAGTGGTCTACATCAAGTAGGTGTCCGACGAGGCAGTACACTGTTCCAGAGTCACCAGAAACTCGCGCCTCCTTTAGATTTCCTCGGCAAGGGTGCGCCCGCAATGCGCCGAGAGATATTGGATGACAAAACCCGACCCTAAACTCTTCGACCGGAATGTGGCATTACAAGACTTGACCCCACATGCCCTCACGCTTGCATAAATTGCGGTTCTGGTGATAAATGAACGACTTGCGCTTAATTTTGAGCATGAGATCCGCGAAGAACGCTCGTTCCTCACGAAGCACTTCCGCTCCTTCTGGCGTCACCTCACCTCTGCGAGTGAAATCTCGCGCTCGATATTCCAACCATGCATGCTGCATCGCAACCATCTGATGGTAGCAGTTAAACAGCAGCGACCGTTCGAGCCGTAAGCGTCCTACTCATCAAGTCGACCACATGTACCGGTTCATGTTTAGCACAATCGCGATCAAAGCTTCGCAAGGTCTACAAGCCGCTATTGCAACAGAAGACGTGAACAACGCCAGCACTACGGCTGAGACGAACTGATCGTGCGCAGTCGGTCTCAGCCCTGTCGCCATCGCGTGAAAAGATGACGGGTATGTTGTTGTGGTGATGGTAACCATTTGCTAATATGCGCGCCCTCGCGGAGTGAGCCAACATGAACTGGGCTATGTTCGAACAACTTCTCGACCTGCTCCAGAATATGTCCCTCCTCAGTGCTTTTGCCCTCGGCATGGCGATCGTCCTGTTCGTCCCGCGTCTGTCCGCACACATCGGCCTGCCCGCCGCGGTCGGTCTGCTGCTGGCTGGCGTGGTCTTCGGTCCCCACGGCCTGCATATTACGAGAGAAGGTATGCCGGTCCTGACGTTTTTCGCAGAAGTCGGCAAGCTGCTTATCATGTTTTTTGCCGGTATGGAGATTGATCTTGCGCAGGCCAAACGGACCGGCGGACGTTCCCTGCTGTTCGGCTCGCTGACGTTCCTGCTGCCGCTGGCCGCTGGCACGACGGTCGGGCTAATCTTCAATTACTCGTGGGTGTCATCCCTGCTGATTGGCTCGCTAATGGCCTCGCACACGCTGATCGGCTACCCCATCCTCCAGCGTCTCGGTCTGGGCGGGAAAGAGGTCGTTACTGTAACTGTCGGCGCCACGGTTCTGACGGATGTCAGCTCGCTCATGGTGCTGGCCGTCTGCCTGCCGATCCACACTTCCGGCTTCTCGTCCGGCGGCTTTGCATGGCAAGTCATCGAGCTGGCGCTCTATGTCCCCCTGGTGGTGTTCGGGTTGAGCGCAGTCGGCAAATGGTTGTTTCGCCGGAAAGGCTACACGAATGAGTACCAGGTGGGCTTCACGCTGATGGTGATCGCGCTGGCCGGCTTGGGTGCCGAACTCATCAACCTGGAAGCAATCATCGGCGCCTTCCTGGCCGGCCTGGCCGTCAATCGCGCGATCAAAAAGAGCGAGGCGAAAAATGAGCTGGAATTTGTCGGGAATCTACTCTTCATCCCACCCTTTTTCATCTACATCGGCGCGCACATTGACGTCCCGGTGTTTCTCGAGACCCTCATCAAACATCTGGATCTCGTAATCGCGATTGTCGGCGGGCTGGTCGGAACCAAATTCCTGGCCGCGCTTGCCACGCAATGGCTGATCGGCTACACGCGGACGGAAGGATTGATCATGTGGTCGCTGTCGTTGCCGCAGGTCGCAGCGACGCTGGCGGCAGCCGTGGTGGCCTACCAGGCGAAGAATGCAACTGGCGTCCGTTTGATTGACGAGCCGGTGATCAATACAGTCGTGGTCTTAATGGTGGCTACCTCAATCCTCGGTCCGATACTGACGGAACGCTTTGGCCGGAAACTTGCCTATCGCAGCCAGGCAGCCGGAACGGCCTCGTCATGATCCGCCAGCAGGCGTTCGCCGTCTGTCCCTGTGCAGACTGCGGACTCAAGTCTGAAATTTCAAAAATCCTTTCTGATCTGTCACTGTGAATCCAAGAAATTTCTTGCGGTTCAGTCTCTCGATCTGGTGGTTCAAAAACAACTGATTTTGGAGTAGTACCTCAAGAAATACCCCACTCTTAACTGAGCCACCAGAAAGTTCAGATGCTCAATGGTCTAGTTTGCCGGGAGACCGTCAATTCGGTATGGGATCTTTCAGCGAGTCAGCATCTACTGCCCGAGATGGGCGAGCGCGTTGCGCAGCGGAGCACTAGAGATCTTCATCAATCCTTCGAGTGGGCGGTCCATCTCCTCGATCAGAAAGATCGCGCCGGAGACCGACAGCGCGCAGACAACCATGATTGCAAGCACGGTCGCGTTCCTGGCGCTCAGCAGTCCGAAACCGACAAAGATGATGGCGAGCTAGAAAACCAGCACCACCAGGAATGGCGTTGGGATCGCGCCTTCCCCCTCCACGATCAGCAACCAGCGCATCTGTGCTAGCTCGTTGCTGAGTTCCAAGGCACGAGACTGGAGCGCACGCTGGGCGTCATTTCGTGGCGTGAGTTCCCGGAGCTTAGCCTGAATTTGCTCTATCCTGGCTAGCCGTTCAGGGGCGTCCAGCTTTGCCTGCCCGGACCCTTCTCCGGAAAACAGCAGCTCGATCACGGATGCGACGGCACCGCGGAGTAGATCACGGGCCTCCTTCGTCTCCGCTCCGTAGTGGGCCAGAGTGCGGTCGAGTTGGACAACCTTCACGGCAGCCTGCGTGACCTCGTCTTTGACCTTGTCGAAGGAGGTTTTTGCCGAGGCAATCAGAAGGCCAAGGACAAGAGCGGCAAGCGTACCGAGCAGGCCAGCCGCCAGCTTCACCATACCCTTTGAATCCTCACTGAGGTGATGTTCGGGCAGGGACACGCGAAGGAACAAACCGAGCAGTGCGCTGCCGAGGACGCACACAAACACGACCGAAGCGATTGCCAATGAACTCAGGATATCCCTCGGCGATATGACTCGGAATTGACCCTGCTCCAATTACGCTTTACGTACCGTGACTTGTCCCTGGGAAAAGGCTCCAGGTCTTATGTGAGGGTCTGAGCGAAAGGAGGACAGGTGTGGCACACATCAAATACATCGTTGAATATGGCATTAGCAAATTACGTGAAGCGAAGTCGCCTTGAGCACAGGGCAGCCCATTGTTCAAATCCAGGAATCTTGATCCGAATGCCACATTTCGGCATACGTCCTGCTCCCTGATTCGAAGGTAAAACTATATCTTCTATGCCATAGGGTCGTCCCAAAGGATTTGTTTTTGGAACAGGCGGAAGGATACGTCAAAGCCCTAGGAAAATCGACTCCTAGGGATCTTGAATTCAAGAGAGGTTTTTGAACTCTGTGCGCAGAACGACTAGGCAGGCGGAAAGAGCCTAAAAGTTGTTTTGAAGGTTTTGTCTCTTATGGTGTGAACTGGTGAGTCGCGCAGTACTAAAACTGTCAGAATGAAGCTGTGCTGAAATTGTGCCAATAGAAGGGTTGAACGGCGGGAAACAATAGAAAACGTAGAAGGGATATAAACGTAGTTCGCCTGCAGAAAGCGATGAAGCCAAAGGCTTTATTGGGAGACCAGACCTTTGATCATCAACTTACGCAATTGAGAAAAATGGGGTGAGTGACGGGTTTCGAACCAGTCCAAGGTGTTGTAACGTAGTAACACAGCAGGACATGATAGGTTACACGATACAACGGGAAACCGTTACCAGTCAATGCTTGGGCGGGTTGGTTGGATCTAGTTCCATTGCTCGCCCTAGCGTTCTGTTGTATGGTGTGTCGCCGCGTGTTTTACCCGATGCGGTCACTCAGGCGGTCACTCAAAACAGAAGGGCGTCAGGCGAAAGACTATCGGCGGCGTGATGTCGGTATCGTGTTTTTACCCAGGCCTTGGAAGGGGTTGGGCCTCTTAGCTTCATCACAGGGTCCAGCATGGAAATATAAAGCAATTTACGAAAATGGTGCCGAATCTAGGAGTGTAACGAGTGGATTGAGGAAATCCTTCACGGGGCGAACTTATACTGTCCGTTTCGCGTTCTCCTTCCTTTACTGGAGCCGAACCCCAGGGAGAGACTTGTTCACAACTTCTTCCGTTGGGCGCAACAGAGGCAATGTAGAGTAATATTTTGTGATCCAGAGTCTCCCCAAGTGAACCGGGAGAAAATACAGGCCAAGACCCACCGCAAAGCAGATTGCGCTAAGCAGAACCTCAAGAACACCGCCGAGAAGAAAGAATCGCTTTCCTATGGCCGCGCTAAGAACCGCGACTGCGACGATGAGCTCCATCATCCACACGAATTGAGTCAGCGTAAGTTTTACAG
>DATHTZ010000789.1:0-7418 GCA_035462675.1 Nitrospiraceae bacterium
GCACGGTAGCCAGTCCGACTGATCGAACGAAAGCATTGACAGGCTTTTTCACAATCTGGCATTGATAGAGGCTTACGACGGTTCCTGGCCTACCGGTCCGTGAATGACGAAGGAACTGAGGCCTCGCCTATGAATGCGCTACAAAACCTCGTCGACTATGGAGTCATCGGACTCCTAGTAGCGCTCAGTGTCTGGACCGTGGCTGTCGCGGTGGAACGATGGCTCTTTTACCGTCGTGTCGATCTTGCGCAATACCCCAACAGCTTGGTGTTGGAGATGGCTTTGACCAAACACCTGGTCATTATCGGCACGGTAGCCGCGAATGCTCCGTATATCGGTCTGCTGGGCACCGTGCTCGGTATCATGCTCACCTTCCATACGATGGGGACCTCCGGCACCATGGCCGTCAATGCCATCATGATCGGGCTCAGCCTTGCGCTGAAAGCCACCGCGGTCGGGCTGCTCGTCGCGATTCCCTGCGTTGTCATGAACAATGTACTCCGGCGAAAAGTGGCCGAGCTCCTCGCCCGACACAAGGAACAGCATGCAGCGGGACATTGACCAAATCAACGTCATCCCCCTCGTGGACGTCATGCTGGTCCTGTTGGTCATTGTGCTGACCACCGCCACCTTTATCAGCAGTGGACAGATTCCGGTCAATTTGGCCAAAGCGAAGGAGGTCGGCGATCGCAAAGAGGCCCCTATTGTCATCACCCTGACTGCCGACGGCGCACTCTTTCTCAATGACCGCACAGTCCCCGAAGGAGGGCTCCAGAGTGCCCTGGCTGCGGAGCCGCGAGCATCGTCGGTCATCGTGCGGGCCGATAAAGTCACCCTGCTCGAACGATTCGTGTCCGTGGTGGATGAAGTGCGTGGGCTGGGATTTCAACAGGTCAGTCTGGAGGTCGTTCGACTGTGATCGCCACTAAGCCCCAGCGCTTCGGAGGCCGGAAGGACGCGCACGTCCAAGGCTGGCTCGTTTCCGTCCTCTTGCACAGCACCGTGGCTCTCGCAGCAATCCTTACTATGAAGCACATTCCACTCGCGCCGCAGGACGACGCGTTCACGTGGAATGTTGCTATGGTGTCGCCGGCTCAACCAACCGCATCGTCCTCGAACCAGGCTCCAGCCCGATCAGTTCAGTCGACAACATCGACTCCTGCTCCTCCCGTACGGAAGACTGCGCCGACACAGACGCTCTCGTCGCCCCAGCCGCTCGCACCACAGACGGTCCCATCGATTTCAGAGCGACCGGCCGCGACGGTGGTGACGGAACCTCCCCCACCGCTACTCACAACCCCCTCACCGCCAGCCACCCAAACCCTCCAACCAGCTGAGCCCATCAGCCAGGAGACCGTCGCGCCGAGAGCCGCCGAGGCTGACGCCGGCGTAAGGCCGGACGAACCACCGATGGCCGTCGCTACGTCAACTGAGGCCGGGACGGGATCGTCGAGCCCGCAATCCACGATGCTCAGACAGACGGCACAATCTGATCACGCTCCGACAGAGACCCAGCTGGCAGCCAACACCCCAGCACGAAGGAACGTACCAGCGAAACGAGACTACGGGTGGCTCTCTGAAACGATTTTACGTCGTGTGGAAGAATTGAAACGCTATCCCGCCTCAGCGCGGGTAGAGCGGGCTGAGGGGAAAGTCGTGGTGAAAGCCGTGATCGACGAGGATGGGAGCATCGGTGAAGTGGAAGTCTTTCAGAGTTCTGGATACCCCACGCTCGACGAGGCCGCGATGGATACCATGCGGCAAGCGGCCCCGGTCCATCTCCCGCATCCCTTAGGACAGCCGCGCATGACGATCAAGATTCCCATGAGCTATCGATTAGACCGATAGCCGAATCGGGAACATCCCAACCGACTGCGCCTGTAACGACACAAAGGCTCCTAGGGCAGGCGAATTCGCTGCTTCAAGCCTGAGGACACGAGCAGGTGACCTTCAGCGTCGACAATGATGGCCTCGACATCCGGAAGCTCTTCGACTAGTTCCATTCCCCGCTCCGGTCCCATCACAAAGATGCCCGTATCAAGTCCATCGGCCCAGACCCCTTCACGGGCAATCACCGTAACACTCTGGCAACTGCGAGCTGGCATGAGGGTGTGCGGATCAAGAATATGATGATATCGGACCCCATCTCGGTCGAAGAACCGTTCGTAATCCCCTGCGGTAGAAATAGCCTCGTCCTGCAGATCAACCCAGGCCAACACCAATCCATCTTTTCGTGGATGCTGAATGCCAACGGGAAACTTCCCCCCCCTTGGCAACTGTCCGAATGTTTTAATATCCCCGGACAGAGCGACGACTCCAGCCACCGCTCCGGCTTTCTTCATTGCCATCACTGCTTGATCCGCTGCGTAGCCTTTGCCGATTCCCCCTACATCAATCCGCATCCCAATTTTCTCAAGAAAAATCGTCTGAACCCGCGCGTCGGCATGAACAGCATGTAAATTCACCAAGGGACGGAGAGCATCCAACTCAGCTTCTGCCGGTATGCGTTGGCCATCAGTCACACTCCAGGCTTCTACCGCCGGGCCGATGGCAATATTGAATCCGCCATCAGTCATTTCCGCAGCTTGCATCGCACGTTGGACGACCGTCATCGTCTCTGGAGTCACACGGACCGGTATGACCCCCGCCGAAGCATTCACACGAGAAAGTTCGCTCGTCGGAATCCAAGTGCTCAGGAGTTCTTCCAGTCGTCGGATTTCAGCAAACCCTGCGGTCGCCGCAGCTTGCGCGATAAACTCACTCCTCGCCATCGCCGTAATTTTGACCAACGTGCCCATCTGCATCTGCGCCCTGGTAACACCGGCTGATTGCTGGCCCGGGGATACCCCCACACAGCCAGCGAAGGCGGTACAGAGCAGCACGAGGAAGCATGTCTGGAGGCGAAACGACTGATTGAATAGATTGGGACACATGCGTTTATCTTTCCCTCCCCCAGACCAACGAGGCGAGGAATTATAGGACATGGCAAGGCTTAATACATCCCTTCTTCGATAAGTTGAGCGCCATGAAAACCTTGACTTTTGAGCACCCATCGAGATATTAATAATCGTTCTCAATTTCATTTGCGCGCGAGAACCTTTCGCAATGACTAGCACGAGGACCACTAGCAATCACTCCTCCAGCTGCGACGAAACACGCTGCGAGTGCGGTCAACTGATCGCCAAGGTGTGCGGACAAGGGTTGGAGCTCAAGTGCAAGCGTTGCAAACGCATTGTTGTCATCCCCTTCTCTTCCATCAAAGGATGGAACAGGGTCACATCATGATCAACCTGTCGATGAAAGGAGGCATTGTACAGACCACCAAAGCACGATCTGTCGTCGTCTATTCAAAGAAGACCAGAGACCAGAGAGTCCCGAGTCAGACCAATCACAATGTAGTATCCATGGAGGTTCGCAATGAGGATCAGGTCAATCCTCGGGGCTCTCGTGATTGCAGCTTTGCCGTTTACTTCGGTTTGGGCTGAGAACATGACCCCAGAGGACATTAAAAAGTTGGTGGATGAAGCCGTCACGAAGCGGTTGCAGGAACATGAGCAGCGTGAGCGTGAAGGGGCCGTGGAGCGTCGAGAATCGGCTCCACCGGCTGTACAATATCCCGTGCCGGTCGGTCCCATGTCGGACATTAAGGTGGAACGTCCGGGCGAAGAAAAAGTGCCCCTCTCGTTCGGCGCCACTGGTTCAGGACGATTGGTCTATGCCAAGCCGTTCGTGTCAGCCCCGAAAGCCATTGTCGGCGGCTATGTGGATATTCAGTTTCGATCCCAACAGAAGGGCAGTATCGAAGCCGGTGATGGCCGTCCCGGCGTGACCAATAACTTCGATCAGCAGCGGTTCGTTCCGTTCTTCTATGCCGATGTCACAGAACATGTCAAATTCGCGGCCGAACTCGAAATCGAACACGGCATCCGAGAGAGCTCTGAGAATGAAATCGAGACCGGACTTGAGTTTGCCCACATCGACTATCTGGTCAATGAGCCATTCAATATTCGAGCCGGTATCTTGCTGCTTCCGATCGGCAAGTTTAACCTGCTCCATGACTCACCTCTTAATGACCTGACCGATCGCCCGTTGGTCAGTCAATTCATTATTCCCTCAACCATGTCGGAGACAGGAGGGGGATTCTACGGGTCGTTCTATCCCGGACGGACCAGCAAGATGGACTATGAATTGTACTTCACAACCGGTCCCTGCGGCTATGGGAGCGGGGGCAACCCTCTGGTCAATGAAGCGGACGGCACACGTAATGGTCGGCAGCGGACCTGCGCAGGGCACGATGGCGCTGATATCAACAATGGCAAAGCGGTCGTCGGACGCCTGGCCTATAGTCCAATGCTTGGCGTGGAAGTGGCCGGATCGAGCTACTATGGAAATGCGAATCAGAACGGGAGTAATTACAACCCTCTCAGCATCACCGCTATAGACTGGACGCTCCAACGAGGGCCCTTTGAACTCATCGGCGAAGCTGCCTGGGCTTATACGAGAGGGAATTCTCGAGCGCCGCTGGGAAACACGATTGGATTTGCTCCAGGAACTGTACTGACGGGAATCGAGGGCAACAGCGGTGTGGGCATCCCACCACAGCGCATGGATGGCTACTATATCCAGGGCAACTACCATTTTATGCCCGAGTTTTTGACCAAATTCTCACCAAAACGCTTCGGTCCAGGTTCCACCTTCACCGCCGTGATCCGCTACGACCGGGTCAACACCAACCTGGACAATTCCAATGGAACAGGTGGCTGGGGCAATCTTGAACAAGTGTCCTTTGGTCTCAACTATCGGCCCATTGAAGATGCCGTTTTCAAGATGAGCTATCAATATCAGCCTATGGCATTTAATCCCAATACAAGTCAGCGAATCCATGACAACGCGTTTGTGATCTCAGCCGCGACGTATTTCTAAACCGTTAGTCTGCGAACCCTCTTGCAAGAGGGTTCGCAGAGTCTCTCAAGGAGCAGAACCTCGCGTGCGAGCAAGAATTATTGCACTTATTGGGCTCCTCGCTTGCAGCGGCTGTGCCTTCCTAAGCGGCAGCAGAGATCAGTATTTCGTCTGTTCGTATGACGTGGTGTGGAGCGCTGCCCTAGAATCCGTGAAGGATCGGCCGATGCAGGTTCAGGATAAGGACAAAGGGCTCATCGAGACCGGCTGGGTCGAGATGGAAGGCACAGAACGCTCCTACGGGATACTCGAACGCGATGCGTTCGGCAATCAGGAACGGGCCCGCATGACGGTCGCGGTGAAACGCCTGAACGACGTCACTTCAGTGAGTGTTCTAGAAATGCGGCAGCGGTGGCACCTGAAAGGCGGGATCTCACAACAAGCCACCAAGTGGTGGCCTATCGATCCATCTGAAGAGGCTGAGAAAACAGTCGTGAACCGACTCAATAGCAAGCTGAAAGAGAAAGGCTGTGTCGTCTCATGAATCGTCGAGGTTGGCTCTTGGCAATAATCCTCATCATTCTCTTTTTTCCCCTCGCCGCCCGAGCCGAACGAGTCTGGGATGCCGACCTCAAGCGGTATCTCACGGAACAGGAGCTGGCCCACGCCGAAGTCTATCTGACAGAGGACGAAGCATTAAAACTTATGTTCCCGAAGGCCGGTGGAATTCGGAAAGATTTCATTCGACTGACGCCAGAGAAGAAGGCTCAGATCGAGGAACGGATCGGCTGGAAATTTCCCGAAGAATCTTTCGAAGTCTACATCGGCGAGACCGGCGCACGGATCGATGGATATGCCTTGATCCAAAATACCATCGGCAAACACAAACCAATGACGTACATGGTCGGAATCGATAATGCCGGGCATGTCTCGAATGTGGAATTGTTGGTGTTTCGGGAAGCTCGCGGCAGCGAGGTGCGGACCAAGCGCTTCAACGTGCAGTATGAGGGCAAAACTGTGTCCGATCCGGTCAGGCTCAACAGAGACATCATCAACATCAGTGGCGCAACCATGTCAGTCCGCTCGATGACTGCGGGAATTAAAAGGGTGCTGGTGCTGGTCGATGAGTTTTATTTAAAGCCGGCAGGGCTTGGGAGCGATACTGTGGCAGCAAAGAAGGCTGAACAGGGAATCTTCGGCTCCATCTTCGGAAACTAACAGGGGCAGCCACCATTATCAGCCATGCGCAACTTCAACACCCGCTTCCGCCTCCGCGACTCAGATCGACACATCCGGCTCGTCTATACCTTCTTTCTCCTCTTGATGCTGGCCGGCTTCACCTTTTCATTTTTCTGGGCCCACAGCATGACGGGACTCTCGCCACAAGGCATCGCCAGTCACTACCGGGGATCGGATGCCACATTCGGCGAACCGATGTCGTTCAGAGAGCTGGCAGAAATCACCCACTTCCACCTCTTCACGATGCCGGTCGTGTTTATGATTCTCGTGCATGTGCTCTATCTCACCAACGCCGGCAGCAGGCTAAAAGTCGTCACGACCTGGATCTCATTCGGTGGGGTGATATTGGACCTGCTCTCTCCCTGGCTCATCAGCTATGTCTCCCCCATATTCGTGCTCACCATGCTAATGGGGGATACCCTTATGACAGTCGGATTTCTTATTATGATGATCATTCCCTTGTATGAGATGTGGGTCTTGAACCAGCCGCTGATGGCAGGAAAGCACGGGAAGGAAGAATGACCTAACGGGCCCCGACGCTCGACACAATCTGCGGCCAGAGGTTTTTCACCCAGAGCCCAAGATCACGCAATGTGGTCTTGGGCTGTTTGTTTTTCATAGAGGAATGATGATGGAACAACCGATCTGTGAACATATCCACCCTAGGGTCATCACGATACAGGCAATTCTCCGGAAGATCGACTGCCTCCGGCTCCCTATCGCATCGCGCCGTGACGTCGAGAGCATCTTCGTTCGCCAGGTCAGCAAGGAAATCGATCGGGCACTCCCCTGGCAGGCAAACCACGGCCGCCGCACCGCTGCAATCACGTTGTTGATTGGAGAAGCAGTCGGCCTGACCCCAGGCGAGTTGCACGATCTGAAACTTGCAGCTTTCCTCCACGATATCGGACTCTTGATGCTTCCTCACGACCTGACCATCGGAGTGAACAGGCTCGATCCAGAATCCTATGTCACCGTACAAAATCATCCTCGACTTGGCGCATCGCTACTCGAACCGTTCTTCTTCCTCCGAGAGGCTACCGTTCTCGTCGCCCACCACCACGAACGATGGGGCGGCTCGGGCTATCCTTACGGCATTAGGGGACGATTCATCCCCCTTGGATCCAGAATACTCTCACATGCTTATCCGGTTGACTCCGGAGAGGCAATTCGATGATCCTTGTCGCTATGGGGCGGCCGGGTTATCCAACGACCATGCGAGAGTTTCGCGATCAATTGTCCTCACGAGAGGCGTGCCTGGACTACTTGGTACGGTC
>DATHTZ010000790.1:0-2215 GCA_035462675.1 Nitrospiraceae bacterium
CTTCATGAATATTCGCTCGTTGTACAGGCCAGACGGTACGCCGAGTTGTATCAGTCGCTCCTTTGATCCAATTTCGGATCCCTCCCATGAATCGTGAGTAGATAGTGCGCAAAGAGCAATGTCGCGAACCTCATCCTGAAAAGTCGTGCCAGGCAGGTTTTGCCATTTCGACTGCTGCTTACCTATGCAGCATAGCGGTACAAAATTCTTTTCATTTATGTCCTCATCTGTTTCCATTAGCTTAGGCGAGTCACTGCGCAACCTGTATGCTCGTGGCGTGTGTGGCAATTAACTGATAGATGTCCTTCCTGCCATTGTGGCGACTCCAAGATTCTCAAGACAATCTTTGTAATGTGGTGTTAGTGTAGCTATTGATATCTGACCGGCTACACAAGGGATTGTAACGGGGGTGCTCACGGCACGTTCCTGCATCTTCGTTGCCCGTCAGGGAGTTCGCAGTGCCTGATTACGGTAGAAAACCAAGTTGTGATAAAAGGTCGTTGCTTTCGAAAGGGAGGGGATTACCAGATGAAACGCATGCTTGTTACCGGATCTTCTGGCCTTATTGGTTCTGAGGTATGTGGCTACTTTTCAACTCAAGGCTGGCAGATCCACGGCGTTGATAACAACTCTCGTGCGTCCTTCTTTGGCCCGAGTGGGGACACGCGATGGAATCAGCATCGGCTCCAGTCGGAGTTGCCAGGTTTCGTTCATCATGAAATCGATATTCGAGATCGAAAGGACGTGTTGGAACTTGTCGCTGAAGTGCAGCCGGATGCGATAGTCCATACGGCTGCGCAGCCCTCTCATGACCTGGCCGCAAAAATCCCTTTTGACGATTTCGACACGAATGCTGTCGGCACGCTGAATCTTCTTCAGGCAGTTCGAGTCTCTGTGCCTGAGAGCGTCTTTGTCCATATGTCGACCAATAAAGTGTACGGAGACGCGCCAAACGAATTGCCGTTGGCCGAGAACGAGACGCGATGGGACTATTCATCTTTCCACGACGTCGATGGCATCACTGAGCAGATGCGGATCGATCAATGCAAGCATTCGCTCTTTGGAGCCTCGAAGGTGGCCGCAGACATTATCGTGCAAGAATATGGACGATATTTCGGTATGCAGACCTGTTGCCTGCGAGGGGGATGCTTGACCGGTCCCAACCACTCCGGTGTCGAGCTGCACGGGTTTCTCAGCTATCTCGTAAAATGTAACATCGAGGGCAAGCGGTATACGATCTATGGCTACAAAGGTAAACAAGTTCGAGACAACATCCACTCCCTCGACGTGGCTCGGTTTATCGATGGCTTTATCCAAGCGCCTCGTAGCGGCGAGGTGTACAACTTAGGCGGCGGTCGAGGAAATAGCTGTTCCATCCTTGAGGCGTTTGCCCTCATCGAGCGTATCTCCGGCAAGAAAATGCTCTATGATTACGTTGATAAAAACCGAGAGGGCGACCACATCTGTTACATCAGTAACTTGAACAAGATGCGGAGGCACTACCCAGCCTGGAATATCACCATATCTCTCGATCACATTTTTGAAGAAATTTATCGCGCATGGCTTCAACGGGGGCAGATTTCCAGCGGTGCTACCGGCCGGCCTTGAGGCTGTCTGAACCAGTCCATCACCCGTTCATCCATTTGGACCGCACCTCGCAAGAGATGTATCAATCGTGAAGATTCTCATCATCTCAGCTGCGTTTCCGCCCATGCGCGCGGGCGAAGCGAGTAACGCTTATTTTCTCGCCAAGCGTCTTGCGGAGAGGAAGGTCGAAGTTCATGTCCTGACGACTGAAGGAAATACGGGAGGGACGGACTCCGGCATCACCGTTCATCCCATTATGCGGAACTGGTCGTGGCGAGACATGTTTCGTATGCGGGCCTTCCTCCAACGTTGCTCGCCTGATGCCGTCTTGCTGATGTACCTGGGAAAGATGTACGGCTACCACCCGATGATCACCTTTGCGGCCACTATTTCGAAGCACGTGTTACCCCAAGTTGCTTTTGTAACCCGATTTGAGAATGTATTTGGCGAAGCCGATCCTGCCAAGTTTTCGTGGCTCTCACGTCTGGTCCGAAGGGCAGTCATTCAATGGGCAAGTCCATCGAACGTCGCCTACAGTGAAGGAACAATTTTGCGCGATAGCGATCGTCTTATTTTCCTCTGCGAACGTCATCGCGACGAGTTGACGAAGAATCGGCCGGCCGTCCAC
>DATHTZ010000791.1:0-2215 GCA_035462675.1 Nitrospiraceae bacterium
CCCTGTAAAACCGGCCTCCGCGGCAATCATGGTGGCAAGATCGTGAATCCTGACTTCCTCCCCTGTCCCCAGATTGACAGGTAGACTTCCTTCATAGTGCTCGGCTGCGCGAAGGATACCGTCTGCGGCGTCCTCCACAAACAAGAACTCTCTGGTTGGAGATCCATCTCCCCACAATGTGAGTGTGGCGTGACCTGCTTCTTTGGCTGCCACACATTTGCGGATTAAGGCTGGGATGACGTGAGACGTTGCCAGATCGAAGTTATCACGAGGGCCGTAGAGGTTCACCGGAAATAACACGATTGAATTGAACCCATACTGTTCACGGTAGGCCTGCGACTGCACCAGCATCATCTTCTTGGCAAGACCGTAGGGTGCATTGGTCTCTTCGGGGTATCCGTTCCAGATGTCGTCTTCTTTAAACGGGATTGGGGCAAACTTGGGATAGGCGCAGATGGTACCCAATGCCACGAATTTCTTCAGCCCCTGTTGGCGCCCCACTTCTATGAGCTGGCTGCCCATCATCAAGTTGTCATAGAAAAACTTTCCTGGGTTGGCTTGGTTCGCGCCAATCCCTCCTACCCGTGCGGCGAGATGGATGACTATATCGGGGGTTCCATCGCTGTAAAGTTGCTTCACGGCGTCCATGTGCACGAGATCGTAGTCTTTACTGCGGGGGACGACGATGTCTCGACAGCCTTTTGCCTGGAGCTGTTCCACAACGAACGATCCCAAAAAGCCTGCTCCGCCCGTGACGATAACGCGTTTCTCGTTCCAAAATGATGTCATCGTTGCGTAAGTGCCTCCAATTTCTAACCCTTAGCCTCTCTTCCGAATACCATCCAATTTTTCTTTTTCCGCAGCCAGATCAGCGTCGACCATCATGGTGATCAATTCTTGAAAACACACCTTCGGTTGCCACCCAAGTTCTTTCTTCGCTTTGCTCGCATCGCCGATCAGGAGATCCACCTCGGTCGGACGATAGTACTTCTGATCGATCTTGACATGTTTCTTCCAATCCAGTTGCAGACGGTCGAACGCCAGCTCGAGCATTTCCTTGACGGTATGCGTTTCGCCGGTGGCAATGACATAATCGTCAGGGGTCTTCACCTGCAACATCATCCACATAGCCTCAATGTAGTCGCCGGCGAAACCCCAGTCGCGCTTGGCGTCGAGATTCCCCAGGAACAAATCCTGTTGGACGCCCAGCTTGATGCGAGCTGCGGCTTTCGTGATCTTGCGCGTCACGAACGTCTCGCCGCGTCGAGGCGATTCATGGTTGAATAAAATGCCGTTACAGGCAAAGAGGCCGTAGGCTTCTCGATAATTCACGGTGACCCAGTATGAATAGACCTTGGCCGCTCCATAGGGACTGCGGGGATAGAAGGGTGTGGTTTCGCGCTGAGGGATGTCCTGCACTTTGCCGAACATCTCGCTTGACGATGCTTGATAAAACTTGGGCTTCAACCCTGACTCCCGAATGGCTTCTAGGAGGCGGATCGTTCCGAGTCCGGTAATCTCGCCGGTATACTCTGGAATATCAAAACTCACACGCACATGACTTTGCGCTCCTAAGTTGTAAATTTCATCAGGCTGGATCGTTCGGATAATGCGGTTCAGTGAACTCGCGTCGTTGAGATCGCCATACACCAGATGCAGCCGTCGATGCGGAACATGCGGGTCTTCGTAGATGGGATCGATCCGCCCCGTATTGAACGAGCTCGATCGTCGAATAATGCCGTACACCTCATAGCCCTTCCCAAGAAGAAATTCGGCCAGGTACGATCCATCCTGGCCTGTAATGCCACTGATCAACGCTTTTTTCACTGGAGGACTCCTTCGCTGTGGCGGAAAGTGGCTGAAGTATGTCTCGATTACACAGCGTTGTCTAGGGACTACACGTTTTGTTCATTTCATGAATCTTTGGTTGTCCTTGCACAGGACCTTCACCGCGCATTAGAATGTCTTCCTCAATTGGACGAGTGATCCTTAACCCGGATTATTCACGAAGGTCGTCGCGAGGCGTTCGAGACTGAAACCCACAGTGGCTTCTCGCAAGTGAGGCCGGCATAAGCATATTTTTCCGTCCGCCGAGAAGGCCGAATGAGTACCGGGCGAGAGAATCGGACGACGGAGTAAGTTTTCATGAATAGTCCTGGCTAATCGGTCTCGAAGGCTATGAATATACGTCGGAGCATCATATTCGCCTATATCC
>DATHTZ010000792.1:0-25451 GCA_035462675.1 Nitrospiraceae bacterium
ATGAAACTAGGCGTAGTGGCGTTGCTGGGGGTGGGCGTGGTGCTCATGGCGCCGACGATTGAGATGCCGCGCATGACGATCTTCGCAAGTGGAGGCGGGCCGATCATTCCCGGCACGCTGTTTCCCTTTCTTTTTATCACCATTGCCTGTGGGGCTGTGTCGGGCTTTCACTCGCTGGTTTCTTCTGGAACGACGCCGAAGATGATCGAGCAGGAGTCCCAGGCCACGGTTGGCTATGGGGCGATGCTGTTGGAGAGTTTTGTCGGCGTGATGGCTTTGATTGCAGCCTCGGTCTTGATCCCCGGCGATTATCTGGCGATCAATACGATGCTCTCGCCTGATGCGTTGGCCGCGATGGGCTTTCCTGTCTCGCGGATTCAGGAACTCTCGCAACTTGTGGAGGTGAATGTCGCGGGCAGGCCTGGCGGGGCCGTGTCGCTCGCGGTCGGCATGGCGTCTATTTTTTCCGCGCTCCCTGGTATGGCCGGGTTGATGGCCTATTGGTATCAGTTTGCGTTGGTGTTCGAGGCGTTGTTTATTTTGACGACGATCGATACAGGTACGCGCGTGGGGCGCTATCTCATCCAGGAGATGGGCGGACGCTTCTACCCTCCGTTGCGGCGGATGAATTGGTGGCCTGGTGTGGCGGTGAGCAGCGGGCTGATCGTGGGTGCCTGGGGCTATCTCATTGGCACGGGGAGCATCTCGACGCTCTGGCCGATGTTCGGCGCCGCGAATCAGTTGCTCGGCACCTTGGCACTCTGTATCGGCACGACGGTGCTTATCAAGATGCGGAAGGCGCAATACCTATGGATCACTGCGTTGCCGATGTTGTTTGTCGGGACCATCACCTTGGTCGGGTCTTATGAGATGTTCGGCATGTTTGTGAGCAAGGCTTCGTCACTCACCGATAGCGGGCAGGCCTTTGCTTTGTATCTGGATGCGGGTCTGGTGGCGTTGGTGGCCTTGCTCGCGGTGATCGTCTTGGGCGATAGTATCAGGCAATGGTACGGCTATGTAGTCTTGAAGCGTCCATTCACCAGCAGCGAGGTGGTGGTGATGGCCGGTGGAGGTTCGCCAGGGAGATTGCGGACGACGATTTGCCATGGTGAGAAACAGCGGTTAAAGTTGCCCGGCGGGGGGTGCTGTTGAGGGGGTATGAGGGGCGGCTGGGTGATTTCCTTGCTCGCGGAACGTGCACGCTCAGAAGGTGCTCGTTCGACGCGCGCAGTTGAGATCTACCCAGCCACTCCTTGGAATGTGGAAGAGCGTTTCCAGTAGAAATAGTGAGGGGAGTTAGAAGAGGAGGAGATCGTGGCTGAACAATTTTCGTTCGATGTGGTCTCGGAAGTGGATATGCAGGAGATGAAAAATGTCGTCGATCAGGCGACGAAGGAGATCAAGCAGCGTTTCGATTTCAAAGACTCGAAGACGGAGATTACGTTGAAGGAGAAGGAAAAAGAATTGTCCCTGGTGTCCGACGATGAGTATAAGCTCAATGCGGTGAACGATATTATCAAGACCAAGTGTGTGAAGCGCGGGGTCTCGCTGAAGGCCTTCACTTATGGGACTGTGGAGCCGGCGCTGAGTGGGACGGTGCGGCAGGTGGCAAAGATCCAAAGCGGTATCGCGGCTGATAAGGCGAAAGAGGTGACGAAAGCCATCAAGGATTCAAAATTGAAAGTACAAGCGCAGATTCAAGGCGAGCAAGTGCGCGTGCTGAGCAAGAGCAAGGATGACCTCCAAGCGGCGATGGCGTTTCTCAGGGGCAAAGATTTTGGAATTGATCTGCAATTCACCAACTACCGGTAACTGGTAACGGGATGGTGAAACATGCCGCCAGCTTTGTTCTCGCATCGCTCAGACCCTCAACGTACCGCAAGGGTACGCCTCGGGCCTTCACTCTCTGCGGCCTCGCTGGACGACATTTTTGACCATCCCGTAAGGCCCTGTCTTGTGCATGGCTAGAATGCTTATTCTCGCTCTTCTTCTGGCAATCTCCCTCTCGGGCTGCGATCGCAGCGATCCCATCGTCGTCATTCAGCTCAATCCGAAGAATCCTGACATCATCTACGTCGCGACGAACGACTATATCTATAAGACGCGCGATGGAGGGCAGACTTGGACGAACCTATCGAAAGGGATGAGCCATTCGCGTGTGATTTCCATGGCAGTCGATCCGGCCTATCCCGCCACGGTGTATGCGGGTACGAAGGGTGATGCTGTCTATAAGAGTCACGATGGCGGGCAGCGCTGGGCTTCGATGCGTTCGGGGTTAGACGATGCAACGATCTCGTCGGTGGTCAATCAATTCCTCTTCGATCCGGCGGACAGCAATCACATCTTTCTCGCCACGACGATGGGTGTGTCCGAGACGAAAGACGGCGGCGAGCATTGGGTGAAGAAAATGGAAGGGATGAAGGAAGTGCTGATGGTGGTCACACTGGGTATGGATCCGACAAGACCGACGATCTTATACGCAGGCACGAGTGGCGGAGTGTACAAAACAGTCGACGAGGCGGGCCATTGGGAGAAGGTAAACAATGGCCTCGTGTCGCCTGACATCATTAAGTCATCGCGCGCGCTCAGCGTGACATCGGTGTTGGTCGATCCGTTTGAGCCGGATACGGTATACGCCTCCACGTTGGCGGGACTTTACAAGACGGTGGATGGTGGGAAGGCGTGGGTACGGATCGGACAGTCCCTGCAAGACCAAATGTTGTTTTCGATGATCCTCGATCGTACGAAGAAGGGTGTCATTTATCTGGGCGGTCGGGAGGGCGTACATCGGAGTGAAGATGGTGGGACGACGTGGGGCACGCTAAATACGGGTCTTGCGACGCTCAATATCCGCTCACTCGTGCAGAGTCCAACCGATCCGGACATGTTCTATGCAGGCACGAATGGGAGTGGTTTGTATAGGAGTAACAATCGAGGAGAGACCTGGGAATCGGTGCCGACTGTGCTTCCGAGCCAGTGAAGGATATTACTGCTGCGGGCCGGTGCCGCGCTCTTGGATGGTCGAACCGACACCAGGTGAACCGAATGACGAGCCAACACTCGAGTCTCCAAGGCTCGACCCCACCCTGGAGCCGCCGAAGCTCGATCCTACCGTCGAATCCGACAGGCTAGACCCCACTGTGGAACGTTGCAGCGATGAGCCGACTGCCGAAGACGATTCGCTGTTGAAGGTGGACTCGCCGATAGAAGGGCCCGCACGGCCTGTGGCGCCGATTCCAAACCCTGCTGGGCCTGAGCCGCCGATGTCGTGGCTATTTTTCGATGACGCCCCGATGTCTTTGCCGGTGACGCCTTCCCCGCCGATCGTGTTGCCGGTCTTCGGAGTTTTTCCGATACTTGGTCCAGCGGCCGGTGCGTTGCCGATACTGGTGCCCGTCTTTGGCCCTGTCGACAGCTTCGGCGCACGAATGTCTCTCTCAATCGATTCTTCCATTTCGCGAATCGCGAGGGCTTCTCGACCTGAGGTTTCAAAGTCTCCTGAATCACGGGTGTTGGTCGAGGTGCCGATGCGTTCGAGCGTCGTACGCAGTTTCCTCAGATCAGCGCGGGCCTTTGAGACGGTCGGGATCATTTCGTGGAGCATGATGCCGCGCGAGGCCATCGAATGATTGGATATATTAGCCTGGGTGTCCTTGAGCAAATCTCCGATCTCGTCTCCCATTTCTTCGACCTGCTGAAGCTCCGAGAGATCGGTTTTGCAGCAATCGAGGAAGTGGCTATACTTGTTTAGGAATGTCGACACGTCGTCCTGCAGTTTCTCGATCTTGAAGTCTCGTGGCGGTTTGCCGCTCACCGGTGCTTCACCTTCTTGCTCTGTTGCCTGGGTTTCTTTCTTCTCAACAAGCGGCACGCAGCCAGGCCCTTGCTTCGCTGAATATTGCCGGTCGGCTTTTTGATCGGGGCACCAATAGAGAGGTGATGCCGCTGATGCCGTGGCAGCGGTGATGCCGCTGAACACGCAGGCGACTCCCCCCATGAAGACGATCACGTAGAGGGCCTTAGCTGTCGTGAGCGAACGCATAAAACCATTTTCAACCCGACTTGAATCCTTGTCAATGAAACTCGCCAACTTCGTGTGTTTGACGGATTGGCCGCTTGATCAACCGGCAAGGCCATGTGCCTGCCCATTTCTCGTCGGAAGAGATGTTCATGTGTGATCGCGCTTGATGCGACGGCTCATTGTGTTGGCCAAGAGGTGGTGTCGTGTAGCTACCAATGTCTCATTGGAGTGAACAGCGAGCGTTCGGTGGGCTCGGGTCTGCGATTTCACCATCGTCGTCGGGATTATCCTCAGCCAGATGTCGAACAGGCGCTCTCCGTAGGATTTGCATTAGAATAAAGTAAAAGTACGCTCTCCCCAGCTGGAGTGCCGTATCCCGTATCAACCTCTCTTTTTTTCCTTCAAATTTCAGAAAAACAGAGAACCTCCATACTGCATAAGTACATGAATTTTCTATTGACAAGTCTTTGAGTGGGTGTATACTCGTTTTTTAGTGGGAGAAAGTGGGTGAGTCTGGTAAACAGAAATTAATGGAGGCCTCTCGACATATTCCGGTCATGCCAAAAGAGGTCCTGTTTTGGCTTGTTCGTGAGGATGGACAAACCTATCTTGATTGTACAGTGGGATATAGTGGGCATGCTGAAAAAATTCTTGAGGCAAGTGGTTCTGATAGCAGACTTATTGGGCTTGACTGCGATGAGGTGGCCATTGCAGCCAGTCGAAAAAAGCTCGCACGGTTCGGTGATCGCGTGCTTCTTTTTCATGGTCGTTTTGTGGATCTGAAGCGACACCTTACTGATGGTGGTATTGGACAGGTCGATGGAATCCTGTTTGATCTTGGGGTCTCGTCCCCGCAGTTGGAAGAACCTGCTCGAGGTTTTAGCTTTCAAGGAAACGGTCCACTGGACATGCGTATGGATCAATCGATGAGCGGGACCGCAGCTGACTTTGTCAATCAATGGTCGGAAGTACAGTTGGCCGACGCAATTTTTCAGTTCGGTGAAGAGCGGTTTTCTCGACGAATTGCGCGCGCCATTGTCCGCGCGCGCGAACGCCATCCGTTGGGAACGACGAAAGAGCTGGTCTCTGTGATCGAGGGGGCTGTCCCGGGGAATTATCGGCATGGTCGTCTTCACTGTGCCACCCGTACGTTTCAAGCTATTCGCATTGCAGTGAATCATGAACTCGATTGTCTCGATCCGGCGTTGCGTGATGCGGTCGATGTGTTGTCTCCCGGCGGCCGCCTCTGTGTCATATCATTCCATTCGCTCGAAGATCGAATTGTGAAACATACATTTCGGGCGCTCTCCGGCACGGACGATTCTGCATTGGTGGTGCTTACCAAGAAGCCGCAGGTGCCCAGCAGGGAAGAATCGGACCGGAATCCTCGATCCCGCAGTGCCAAGT
The DNA here is from genome assembly GCA_035462675.1 of Nitrospiraceae bacterium. Lineage (GTDB taxonomy): Bacteria > Nitrospirota > Nitrospiria > Nitrospirales > Nitrospiraceae > Palsa-1315. The sequence goes on from DATHTZ010000792.1 coordinate 5,429, forward strand.
TGCGGGCTGTCCAACGGGTATCCAGGGAGGGTCACTCATGAAGACGATGACAATCGTGGCCGGGGTACTGTTGATCTTTGTATTTGTGTGGGAACGTGTAGATGTCGTCCGGTTGGGGTATCAGATTGAAAGATTGAAGACTCAGAAAATATTGCTGGAGCGGGAGCGAGATCAATTGCAAGTGAAATTCTCTGCGCTGACGGCTCCAGAACGGATCGTCAAGGTGGCGACAGAAAAGCTGGGGCTGGTTCCACCGCAGCAGGGGCAAGTGCTGATGGTGCATCTGCCGGGAGAGACTCCGAGCCTGGCGCTCCCACCTGTGGGGCAAATCCGTTTGGCGAAGCATGAACCAATCGGAAGGGAGAACGAGTGACTGCCGGCCCTTCTCCTGGTCGCCGCTATGTAATGCTGCTCCTGCTGCTGTGTGGGTTCAGCATTATCCTCTTTCGGCTGGTGACGCTCCAAGTGCTTCAAGCAGCAGAACTTACGGCCAAAGCCGATCGGCAACATCAAAAGACCGTATCTTTCGAGGGGGCCAGAGGCATGGTCTCGGATCGGCACGGCAAAGTATTCGCGATGAATGTGGAGGTGCCCTCCGTGTTCGGCGTACCGACGTCGCTGGAAAGCCCATCGACTGTTGCACGTCATCTTGCCCCGGTGCTCCACATTCGAATCGATGAGCTTGAGAAAAAGCTTCGGCAAGACAAGAGCTTTGTGTGGTTGGCGCGAAAGGTCGAGCCTGAGCAAGGCCGTCGGCTGGAGCAGTTGTCGTTGGACGGCATCGGTATGGTGATGGAGGGGCGGCGGTTTTACCCCAAGGGCCCGCTGCTGGCTCATGTTCTAGGATTTTCCGGGATGGATGGGCAAGGGCTTGAGGGTCTCGAGCGCCGATACGATTCGTACCTGCACGGAGAGAAGCGCGTTACTGTGTTACAGCGCGATGCGTTAGGCCGCACGGTGTTTCCCAAGGATGTAGCGGAGCAAGCGCCGATGCCGGGACATGCGGTTACGCTGACCGTCGACGAGGTCATCCAATACATTGCCGAAAAAGAACTCGAAGAGGCCGTTACTCATTCTCGTGCCAAGTCCGGGACGATCATCGTCATGGAGCCGCAATCTGGTGCGATTCTCGCGATGGCCGTCAGTCCACGATTCGATCCGAATGTCGTTGCTGCACTGACGCCCGATCGGTGGCGCAATCGTGCTCTGACCGACACGTACGAGCCTGGGTCGACGATGAAAGCGATGGTTGCGGCCGCGGCGCTTGAAGAAAAAGTGATGGCGCCCGGCTCCATGGTTTTCGGTGAAAACGGCCAGATGGTGATCGCAAATACGACGATTCATGACCATGACAAGTTGGGCTGGATGACATTCTCGGAGGCGATTCAAAAGTCCAGCAACATCGGAGCCGCCAAAGCCGGGATGGCCCTTGGAGAGCAGCGGCTCTACCGGTATCTCCAAGCATTTGGGTTCGGCCAACGTACTGAGATCGATCTGCCGGGTGAAGTGAGTGGGCTCTTGAAGGCGCCAAAAAACTGGGGCCGTCGATCGCTCGCGTCGATTTCGATGGGACAGGAGATCGGCGTGACGCCCCTTCAGATGGTGTCGGCTATGTCGATTCTCGCCAATGAAGGCGTGTTGATGAAGCCGTACGTGGTATCCGAAGTGCGCGATCAAAAAGGCCGCGTGTTGAAGGAGGTACGGCCACAAGTGAAGCGGCGAGTCGTATCACCGGACACGGCTCGGACGATGACAACGATGCTGGAAGGTGTCGTGACAAATGGGACGGGAACGAAGGCGGCCATTCCGGGTTTCCGCGTGGCAGGTAAAACAGGGACCGCGCAAAAAATCGATCCACGGACCGGCGCCTATTCCTCCACGCAGCTTGTCGGGTCGTTTGTTGGATATGTTCCGGCAGAATCTCCGCGGCTGGCGATGATTGTGGTCATCGATGAACCTCAAGGCGAATCCTGGGGCGGGGTCGTGGCGGCGCCTGTCTTTCGGCGGGTCGGGGAGCAGGTACTCAACTATCTTGGTGTGTCCAGAGAAGACACGGTAAAAATCGCACTGGCAATGAGGGACCACTAAACGGCCATGGCGCGCGATCCCGTTGCCCTCACACAGTTGCTCGCGGCGCTCCATGAGCAGGTCGAGATTCTGGAACAGCGTGGAGATATGAGTCGCCTGATCCATGCGATCACGGACGATTCGCGGGCCGTGATGGGTGAGAGTCTCTTTGTCGCCGTGAAGGGCGAGCGCGTTGATGGGCACGGATTTATCGAGCAGGCGATCAAGGCCGGAGCGGTTGTGGTGGTCGCGCAGGCGCCAGTGTCGTCAGGGCCGGTACCGTTTGTGCGGGTGAATGATTCACGCAAGGCTCTCGGTCTTCTCGGCAGCCGGTTTCATAGAGATCCTTCCACGCATCTCAAGATGATTGGAGTGACGGGTACAAATGGGAAGACGACGACGACATATCTCTGCAAAGCTTTACTGGAAGGGATAGGCCGGCGGGTAGGATTGATCGGTACGGTGGGGTATCAGATCGGGCAGGAAACACTTCCTGCCCCTCACACGACGCCCGGCGCACTCGACCTTCAAGCGCTCTTGGCGAAGATGGTCGAGAGCAGACTCACCACTGCAGTGATGGAAGTATCGTCCCACGCCCTCGCGTTAGACCGAACAGCGGGTTGCGAGTATGACATGGCGGTCTTCACAAACCTGACGCAGGATCACCTCGATTTTCATCACACCATGGACGAGTACTGTGAGGCGAAGTTGCGACTCTTTACCGGGTTAGCCGGAGGGCGGAAAGCCGGGAAGCGCGCGATTATCAATATGGACGATCCACGCGGGAATGCGATCCGGGCGGCCTGTCCTGTGCCGGTCTGGGGCTATGCCTTGAAGAGCCGGTCCGATCTCCAAGCGGAAGGAGTGCGTCTCTCACTGACCGGGACCGTTTTTACTGCGGCAACTCCATCGGGATCGTTTTCCGTCGAGAGCCGGTTGGTCGGGGAGCACAACGTTTACAACTTATTGGGGGCGATTGGGGTGGCGCTGCACAACGGGGCGACGACTGATCAGATCTGCGAAGCGACTGCCCATATCACGAATGTCCCCGGTCGCTTCGAGCGGGTCTCGTCCGGGCAAGATTTTACCGTCGTCGTCGATTATGCCCATACGGAAGATGCGCTCCTCAGGCTACTGACGGCAGCGCAGACATTAAAGACTGATCGGATCATTACAGTGTTTGGGTGCGGTGGTGACCGGGATCGAGGGAAGCGGCCCAAGATGGGGCGTGCTGCTGTGGAATACAGTGACGTGGTGATCTTGACATCCGATAATCCTCGAACCGAGGACCCGATGGCGATCCTCCATGAAGTCGAGATCGGCGTGCGCGATGCGCTAGCGCGCCGCGCACATGTGCAGTATCACTTGGTGCCGGATCGCCATGAGGCGATCGGCGCAGCCATTCGCGAGGCGCGACAAGGCGATATGGTGCTCATAGCCGGCAAGGGGCATGAGGACTATCAAATCATCGGCACCAAGAAGTTCCATTTTGACGACCGTGAGGTGGCTCGCGAGGCGATTCAGCAATTGCGGAATTGCGCGTGAGAGTTCAGGGCGCGGTCGGGGTCGCACAGGATCGGGAATCGATGGGATTCTTTACGGTCGAGGAGCTGCGAGAAGTCATCAGCGTGAAGGTGCTCACGGGACAGGACTCGTTATCGGGGAAGCGCCGGATTAGACAGATCAGCACGGACTCCCGATCGGTTCGCCGTGGCGATCTCTTTGTCGCGCTCAGAGGCGATCGATTTGATGGTCATGAATTTGTGCCGGCCGTATTTGCACAGGGGGCAGCGGGAGCCATCGTTCACGATGAATACCGCCTTCCTTCAAGCTTCTCAGCGGTACGCCGGACCGAGAGGCAATCTGCGCCCTTTCTCTTCGGTGTGCGTGACCCACTGTTTGCCTATCAACAGTTGGCGACGCATCATCGTAGTCGATTCCATATCCCTGTCGTGGCGGTGACCGGGAGCAACGGCAAGACCACGACGAAAGAGATGGTGGCGGCGGTGTTAGCTCAACGGTGGCCGGTGTTGAAGACGGAAGGGAATTTCAACAATCGGATCGGTGTGCCGCATACTCTGTTCCGGATCACGGCTCGGCACCGAGCGGCCGTCATTGAGATGGGGGTGGATCGGCAGGGGCAGACGACCAGGCTCTGTGAGATTGTCCGGCCCACGATTGGGGTAATTACCAATATTGGACCCGATCACCTCGAGTTCTTCGGAAGCATGGAAGGATCGGCACAGGCCAAGGCGGAATTGTTGGACCTGCTTCCGGCCGATGGCACGGCGATCGTGAATGCCGACGATCCGTACTTTGACTATCTCGCTGCGCGTGCGCGCTGTCGTGTCATGTCGTTTGGATTTTCGGAGATGGCTGATGTCCGTGCGAGCGGGGTGACGTCCGATGTTCGCCAGGGAACAGCTTTCCGTTTGCATCTCCCTGGAAAGAGCCGTCCCACGATGTGCCGAATCAAGGTGCATGGCGTCCACAATGTTACCAATGCGCTCGCCGCGGCGGCGGTGGGTGCCGCCTTGAACCTGTCCGGTTCGATGATTGCCCAGGGGCTGGGCAGATTTCGTCCTGCAGAGATGCGGTCGCAGGTGCTGACCCATCAGGGCGTCCATATTATCAACGATTGTTACAACGCCAACCCTGCGTCGATGAAAGCGGCGCTCCAATTGCTGGCCCAGTGGAGTCCTGCACGCGAACGGATTGCCGTGTTGGGAGATATGCTCGAACTTGGCCCTAAGACCGGCCAGATGCACCGGGAAGTCGGGCGGTTTCTTGCCGCACAGGGGCTGGCGCGGCTGATCGTCTGTGGAATGTTGGGTCGGGACATCGCGGAAGGCGCTCGGCAGGGCGGGATGGCAGGTTCGCAGATCGACGAAGTGGTCGATGCGACGGCTGCGGCCGATTACCTCAAGAGGATCGTGCGGCAAGGTGACGTGGTGTTGGTGAAGGCCTCTCGCGGTATGAAAATGGAACAGGTTGTACAGGCTCTGACGGGGATGAGGGCAGTCATCAAGCAGGCATCGTAAGGGGTCGGCGTCCACCCGACTCAGAGGCGGGTGGACAGGCCGGCTCAACGGTAAGGTAAAGACCGCATGCTCTACAACTGGCTGTATCCGTTTCATACGGAATACTCATTTCTGAACGTCTTTCGGTATTTAAGTTTCCGGATCATCTATGGGGCTGTGACGGCGTTCTTGATTGCCTTCGTGCTGGCTCCTTGGGTGATCAGGAAGTTGCAAGAGATTAAGCTGGGCCAGCAGATTCGCGCCGACGGTCCCAAACGTCACTTGGTCAAGAGCGGTACGCCCACCATGGGAGGGATTCTCATCCTCTTCGCGGTGGTCCTTTCAACGCTCCTCTGGGCCGATATTGCAAGGCCCTATGTGTGGCTTGTACTCCTTGCCATGCTGGGGTTTGGAGCGATTGGATTTATTGACGACTATCTCAAGTTCATCAAAACCCAATCGAAGGGGTTATCGGCAGGACAAAAATTCACGGCGCAAGTGGCGGTGGCCTTGGCGATCGCGCTGGTCCTCTATTTCTTGCCTGGCTATACGACCAAGCTCAGCATTCCGTTTTTCAAGAATGTCGTTCCGGATCTCGGCTTATTGTATGTCGCCTTTGCCGTGCTGGTTATTGTGGGGAGCTCCAACGCCGTCAATCTGACCGATGGCCTTGATGGGCTCGCGATCGGGCCTGTCATGATCGCGGCGATGGCCTACACGATTGTGGCCTATGTGACCGGCCATCGACTCATGTCGGACTATCTGCTTATCCCGCACATCGAAGGTGCAGGTGAGCTCGCGGTGTTCACTGCCGCTATTCTGGGGGCGAGCTTGGGATTTTTGTGGTTCAATACCTATCCGGCTTCCGTGTTCATGGGGGATGTGGGGTCCCTTCCACTGGGAGCAGCGCTGGGCACGGTTGCCGTGATCAGCAAGCATGAGCTGCTGCTGTTGATGGTCGGTGGCGTGTTCGTGATCGAAGCGGTCTCGGTCATTTTTCAAGTCATCTCGTTTAAGTCGCGCGGAAAACGCATTTTTCTCATGGCGCCCATCCATCATCATTTTGAGATGAAAGGGTGGGAGGAGCCCAAGGTGGTGGTGCGTCTGTGGATCATCGCCATCCTGTTGGCGTTGTTGAGTCTGAGTACCTTAAAGCTACGGTAACGGCATGGTGGGAGAAGCAGTTGTGGAACTTGCGGGAGCGCGTGTCACGGTCATGGGGCTTGCGAGAAGCGGTGTAGCGGCTTGCCGGTTGCTCCAGGCGGCGGGAGCACGTGTCACGGTGGCGGATCGCAAGGAGCCAGCGGAACTGGCATCGGTGCTCGGCGGCATCGACCGCGATCACGTCGGCATCACTGTTGGGGCGAGGTACGAATCGTCTCTCGACGAGGCGGACCTCGTGGTGATTAGTCCAGGAGTCCCCTATCGACTGGCCTCCCTCGAAGCGATGCGCCGGCGCGGTGTGAAGGTGATCAGCGAATTAGAGCTGGCCTCGCAGTTTTTCCGAAGCCCACTCCTGGCCATTACAGGTACCAACGGCAAGAGCACGACGGTGACTCTGATCGGCAAGTGTCTCGCCGAGAGCGGCAAGCGAACGTTTGTCGGCGGCAATTTGGGCACCGCCTTGAGCGAAGCGGCGGTGGAAGACCTTCGTGCCGGCCAAGCAGGGAAGCCGAGTCCGTTCGACTATCTCGTCGTCGAGGTCTCCAGTTTCCAGCTGGAGACCATCGATCGATTCCATCCCTGGATTGCGGCCCTGCTCAATGTGACGGTCGATCACCAGGACCGGTATGAATCGCTCAGTGAGTACGTCGCGGCGAAACAGCGGATCTTCGAGAACCAAACTGTGTCAGATTTTGCGCTTTTCAACCTTGATGATGAACGTGTGGCAGCGTTGCGGCATCACGTTCGCTCGACAAGGTTGGGGTTTACGAGTGGGGCGACGATCGGCGCCGATATGCATGGGGGAACCTACCTCGAAGACGACAGGATCGTGACGACGGTGACCGGGGTACGGCAGGAGATTTGTCGCCGAAGCGAGATCCGCATCATCGGCAACCACAATGTAGGAAATGTCATGGCGGCTACGACCTATGCCCTGCTATGCGGTTGTCCGCTCGACGCGATTCGTCGTGTCCTCGCGACGTTTCCCGGACTCGAACATGCCCTTGAAATCGTCCGTGAGCGTCGGGGGGTCCGATTTGTGAACGATTCGAAGGGGACAAATGTCGATGCCACGCTCAAAGCGCTGGAGAGTATTGATCAACCGATTTGGCTCATTGCCGGCGGACGGGATAAGGGGGGCGATTTTTCTCGACTTGCCCAGGCGGTTAGTCGGCGGGTCACGAGCGTGATTCTGATCGGAGAAGCGGCGTCGCTGTTGCGACAGGCTTGGAAGGGTGTTGCGACGATGACCGAGGCGGCCACCCTACGAGAAGCCGTGGATCTTGCGGCACAGGGGGCATTGCCGGGTGACGTGGTGTTGTTATCCCCGGCCTGTGCCAGCTTCGACATGTTTGCGGACTATCAAGACCGTGGTCGACAATTCAAGGCATTGGTTCATGCGTTACCAGCGTGACGTGCAAGGTGAGGGAGGGGCGGTTCTGAGCCATGGCGCATCGATCAGCGGGGACTCTGGCGCTCCCATGGTCCCAGCCCACCGGCCAACGATCGGGCAAGCAACGGGTGGCGGCAGACCACATGCTCCTGGCGGTCACCATGATCCTGGTGGTGGTGGGACTCGTCATGGTATTCAGCGCAAGCGCCATTGTGGCGGGCAACCGGTTTCAGGATCCAGGATTTTATCTGAAGCGGCAGGTCGCCTGGCTCGCCTTCGGTTTTCTGTTGATGCATCTCGCGTCGCGTATCGATTACACGTTCTGGAGAAAAATCTCCATTCCGATATTGGCCTGCACCTTGCTGCTGCTCGTCATGGTGCTGATGCCGTCTTTCGGCTTGTCGGCCAAGGGAGCGCGCCGATGGCTGCCGTTAGGGCTTATTTCAGTACAGCCGGCGGAAATGGTCAAGCTTGTAGCGGTCATTTATCTGGCAGCGTATCTGAGCAAAAAAGCGGACAAGATCAGGCTGTTTCGCGATGGCTTGCTTCCTGCCCTGATCGTGATCGGACTGCTGAGCGGACTGGTGCTGCTCGAACCGGATCTTGGGACGGTTGTGGTGCTTGGGCTGGTGACAATCGGAATGTGTTTTCTCGCCGGGGCGCGGATCTCCCATCTCTTGGCTTTAGGCCTCTGTGCGATTCCAGCCGTATTGGCGCTGGTACTTGGTTCCAGTTATCGGCGTCAGCGGCTCATGACATTTCTTGCTCCGTGGAAGGATCCGTCGGATGCCGGGTTCCAAATCACCCAGTCTTTCTTGGCCTTCGGCAGCGGCGGTCCGTTCGGAGTAGGATTGGGCGAAGGCAAACAGAAGCTCTATTTCCTCCCGGAGGCGCATACAGATTTTGTCTTGGCGCTGGTCGGCGAAGAGCTGGGGCTCATCGGCACCGCCACGGTCATCCTGTTATTTGTATTTTTTGTCTGGCGAGGGATTCAGATCGCCGCGCGTGCGCGGGCGCCGTTTGGCCGCTATCTGGGCATGGGCATTACCTTGTTGATCGGCGTACAGGCGTTGGTGAATGCGGCGGTGGTGACAGGGCTTTTGCCGACGAAAGGACTCACCTTACCTTTCGTGAGCTACGGAGGGTCGTCACTGGTGGTCAGTCTTGTCGGGGTGGGGATCTTGCTCAGCATTTCTCGGGACCGGCATGCCGGTGGGTCACGCGGTGGGTCGGATCACGGATGACGATCGTTGTTGCAGCAGGAGGAACCGGTGGGCATCTCTATCCGGCTGTGGCGTTGGCGCGAGAGTTTATCCAGAGAGATCCTAGGACTAAGGTCCTCTTTGTGGGGACGACGCGTGGACTTGAGTCGAGCGTGCTCGCCCACGAGGGGCTCGAACTGGGTTTGATCAGTGCCAAGCCAGTGATGGGCAAGGGTCTGTTCGGGGCGCTGGCGGGATTGTGTGCGCTGCCGGTCAGTCTGTGGCAGTGCCTGAGAATCTTGCGAACCAGAAGGGCAGATCTGGTAATCGGGGTCGGTGGCTATACGAGTCCAATGATGCTGCTTGCAGCAGCTTTGGCCGGGGTGGCGCGCGTGATTCTTGAGCCGAATGCACATCCTGGCATGGCCAACAAAGCGGTGGGGCCGTTCGCTCAGCGCGTCTTTCTCGCATTCGAGTCGGCAGCCGATTCGTTCGACCGTTCCAAGGTGCGTGTGGTGGGGACCCCGATCCGCAAGGCGTTCCTGGAAGGTATTGAGCAGAACCGAGAGAAGTCAGGATCGCCACATCTGCTGATTTTTGGGGGAAGTCAGGGGGCAAAGGCGATGAACACAGCGGTGATGGAAGGATTATCCGATTTGATGACGCAGCTGCCGCACCTCACGGTGACCCACCAGACCGGCGAGTCCGACCATGCGCGGGTAGCTGAGGCCTATCGTCGCGCCGGCGTCGAGTCACACGTCATGTCGTTTATCTTTGACATGCCTGCCGCATTACGGCAGGCGGATCTCGTGGTAGCGAGAGCCGGAGCTATGACGGTGGCGGAGCTCACGGCGTGCGGAAAGCCGGCCATCCTCATTCCGTTGCCGTCTGCCATCTACGATCATCAGACACGGAATGCCAAGGTAATGGAAACGGCCGGGGCTGCTGTGTTGCTTCCGCAATCTGAGCTCACCGGCATCCTGTTGGTCCACACGGTGGCGGGCATTCTCGGGGATCCTGAGCGATTGCGGGCAATGAGTGAGGCCAGTCTATCTTTGCGGCGAATCGATGCGGCCGAGGTCATCGTCCGCGAATGTTACACGCTCATGGGGGGGCATCATGATGTTCACCGGTCTGTTGGAGCGGCAGGAGACTAATGGTATTGGGCAACGTGGACAGGGATCAGGGGTGTATCCACCGGTCGGTGGAGTAAGGCGTACGCCGATGTTTCGCAAGACGCAACAGATTCATTTAGTCGGAATCGGGGGATCGGGAATGAGCGGCATCGCCGAGGTGCTGCTGACGCTGGGGTACAAAGTCACGGGCTCGGACCTGCAGGCTTCCGATACGACGAGAAGATTGGAAGAACTCGGCGGGCGTATCTTTGTCGGCCATCAGGAGTCGAATGTAGGGGAGGCTCAAGTGGTGGTCATCTCCTCCGCCGTGTCGGCACAGAACCCAGAGGTGGTGGTGGCCAAGGCAAAGCAGATTCCCGTGATTCCTCGGGCCGAGATGCTCGCGGAGCTGATGCGGCTGAAATTCGGGGTCGCCATTGCAGGCGCGCACGGAAAAACCACAACGACATCGATGGTGGCCAATGTGCTGGCCCAGGGCGGGTTGGATCCGACGATGGTGATTGGGGGAAAAGTCAATGCGCTGGGGAGTCATGCCCGTCTTGGTCGAGGCGATCTCCTCGTGGCGGAAGCCGACGAGAGTGACGGGTCGTTTCTCCGTCTGTCTCCGACCATTGCCGCGGTCACGAATCTTGATCGAGAACATCTCGATCACTACGGCAGCATGGAGCGCATCAACGAGTGTTTTCTGGAGTTCATCAATAAGGTGCCGTTCTATGGGTTAGCCGTGTTGTGTGCCGACGATGATCGTCTCCGAGCGCTCTTCCCGAACATTGTGAAGCGCTATCAAACCTATGGGCTTAGTGAGCATGAGGGGGTTATGCCGGACTTTTTTGCGACAGAGATTAACCTCAATCAATGGGGCGCTGAGTTTCGGGCGCAGTTTCGTGGGCGCAATTTGGGCCCGTTCCGCCTTGCGGTACCAGGCCGGCATAATGTCTCCAACGCGCTAGTGGCGATTGCGGTCGGCATCGAATTGGATGTGCCGGTTGATCTTATCAGGAAAGCGTTGGCGGCCTATGCCGGAGTTGAGCGCCGCTTTCATCTGCGGGGGGAAGCCAGTGGAATCATGGTCGTGGACGATTACGGGCATCATCCGACTGAGATCAAAGCCACCCTGGCCGCAGCGAAGCAAGGGTGGGGAGGCCGACGATTGGTGGTACTGTTTCAGCCGCATCGCTATACCAGGACGCGAGACTTACTGGAGGATTTTGCGAAGGCGTTCGACCAATCAGATGTCTTGTTCCTGGCGGACATCTACGCGGCAGGAGAGCAGCCGATTCCCGGCGTGTCCGGAGCCAAGTTGGCCGACATTGTTCGTGTGGCCGGCCATCCGTCTGTGACTTTTGTAGAACAAAAAGATCAGTTGGTGGATCAGGTGCTGCCCCATCTGAAATCGGGAGATCTCGTCATTACATTAGGGGCAGGGGATATTTGGAAAACGGGGCTTGGGCTGTTGGCCCGATTGACCCCCGCAGGATGATGCGATGAAGCGAGGTGGCCGACGTGTCACGACAGCCGAAAGAGTGCATGCCCAGTTCACGCAGGCAGATGTGCAGGCTGCGGTGGCGGGTCTCCGGGGCTCCGCGTCTTTCCGGACTCCGCTGCGAGAGTACACCTCGTTCAAAATCGGAGGGCCGGCGGATGTCGTGTTTGAGCCGGCTGACATTGAGGGTGTCTGTCTGGTGGTGCGGCAGGCCTGTGCGCGCAAGATTCCGCTGTTCGTCCTGGGTGGGACAAACCTGCTTATCCGAGATGGGGGAATCCGCGGTATCGTAGTTAGCTTGGCACGGCTGCGGGCCATCAAAGAAGAACCAGGATCCGTTCTCTATGCCGAAGGGGGAGTCGGGATGCCGACATTGATTGGGTACGCGATCCGTCACTCCCTTGCGGGATTGGAATGGGCGGCAGGAATTCCCGGGACTGTGGCCGGCTGTGTAGCGATGAACGCCGGTACGAAGCTAGGAGAAATGAAAGATTCGGTCAAGGCTGTTCGGATGGTGGATATGAAAGGCCAGGTTGTGGACCTGGAGGCAGCTCAGATGAGGTTCGAGTATCGACGGGCCTTGCTGCCACGCGGCATCGTCGTGGGAGTGTGGCTTCAATTGAAGCCAGGGGTCCGGTCGGAGATTGAGCGAGTGGTCAAGGACTATCTCCACTATCGACGGGACACACAACCGCTCGCGATGCCCAGCGCCGGTTGCGTGTTCAAGAATCCTCCGAATGATTCTGCCGGACGACTGATCGCGGAGGTTGGCCTCAAGGGTGCACGTGTCGGCGATGCGGAAGTCTCGATGAAGCATGCCAACTTCATTGTCAATCGGGGGCAGGCGAGCGCGGCGGACGTGACGGCGCTGATCGGGAAGGTCCGGAGCGCAATTCGCCGCCGTGTCGGTGTGCGGTTAGATCTTGAACTCAAGATCGTAGGAGAGACGTAGCGGTATGAGTGAGCCTTGTCTGACAGAGCGACCCCTTCTGACCCACGCCCGCATTGCGGTGCTGATGGGCGGGCAATCGGCTGAGCGCGATGTGTCGCTCCGGACGGGCGCCGCGGTACATCGGTCGCTGGTCCGTCGTGGCTACGACGCTGTAGCCATCGATGTCGGACCAACGCTCTCTCAGGATTTGCGCGATCAGAAGATTGCCCTTGCATTTCTGGCTTTGCATGGACCGGGTGGGGAAGATGGAGCGATCCAAGGGTTCTTAGAAACTTTAGGAATTCCCTATACCGGATCCGGTGTCCAGGCCAGTGCGATCGGCATGCATAAAGTGACGACGAAAATGCTCTTGGCCTCAGCGCGTATTCCTGTGCCGGCAGGCACAGTCGTGAAGCGCGGAGAGAAGGTCTCCAGCGCTACCCTGATGCGGGCGGAAAAATTGCGCTGGCCCCTTGTGGTCAAGCCTGCATCGCAAGGGTCCACGATCGGCGTCACCATTGTGCGGAAGCCGGCGCAGTGGCGTGATGCCGTGGCTTTGGCCCATCGCTATGACACAGATGCGATGGTCGAGGCCTACATCCCGGGGCATGAGGTGACGGTGTCGATCATCGGAGGACACAATGTTTCTCCATTGGCGCTTCCTGCCGTGGAGATTGTGGCGCCGGGAGGCTTCTACGATTTTGCAGCGAAGTATGAAAAGGGGAAAACTCAGTATCTCTGTCCTGCACCCTTGACCGCGGCGGTGACCAGGCAGATTCGGATCTTGGGGCTTCGCACTTACGAGGTGTTGGGCTGTGAAGGGGCTGCCCGGATCGATTTCCGTATCACTCCACGTGGCCGTCCTGTCGTGTTGGAGATTAATACAGCGCCGGGCATGACCGAAACGAGTTTGCTACCGATGGCGGCGGCCAGGGCCGAGATCGATTATGACGAGTTGACCGAACGGATTCTTGAGTCCGCACTCGTTCGAGCGGCCCGCCTCGACCGATCATCAGGGGAAGGGTGCATGCCATGAAGGTGCTAATACGTAAGCGAGCGGCACCTCCAATCGGCCCACGGTTGAACCAATGGAAGGGCGTGCGTGCCAGTCAGATCTCGGATCAGCGTCAACAGGAGCGTCGGGAGAGACTTCGTTCTCGGGGCTGGCGTGCACTACGTGTAGGGCAATGGATTGTCGGTCTTGCGGCGTTTGTTTGGGGGCTGGCTCTCGTGACGCGAGAGATGGGGCCGATTCTTGAGGGCTGGCTGGAAATTCGTGATGTAGAGGTTGAAGGTATTCACCAAGTGACGAAACCGGAAGTATTGGAACGGCTCGTCTTGAAGCCCGGTATGGGACTTCATCAAGTCAGCACAGCGTTTCTTGCTGAGCGAGTGCGGGCGCATGCCTGGATCAAGGAGGCGACGGTCGAACGCAGGCCGCCGCATCTGCTGCATGTCACCGTATTGGAGCGTACCCCGGCCGCCATTATTCGGACGGGCGCGGATCATTGGTTGAGCGATGAGAGCGGATATCTCCTTGCCAAGTTGGGCAGGCGGGATGATCAGGCACTACCCTTGTTGATCGGATTGGAGTCTCAGTCCCTTCAGCACGGCGAGGCACGTGTGCGTAATGCGGTTCAGTCCGGGGTCGTGTTGGCCAAGCTCATGGCCAGTACCCTCGACGGGCGGGTTGAAGTCGATCTCACGAATTTTTCGAATGTGGTGGCGTCAGTCAATGGGGTGCGATTCCAGTTTGGCGACGATTCTCTCGTTGACCAGTGGGAGCGGTTCCGGAAAGTGAATCCGTCATTCAAAACTGCCCCATTCGATGATCGGAAGCGTACAGTGAGCGAAATCGATTTGCGCTATGACAACCGTGTCATTGTGCGAGAAGGGGTGTGAGGGCTGTGCCGAAGCGTGATCAGATTCTTGTTGGGTTGGACATCGGGACCACGAAGATCTGCGCCATCGTTTCAGAAGTCACCGATGAGGGAGCGCTCAACATCATCGGGGTCGGATCCAGCTCGTCACGAGGGCTCCGAAAAGGCGTCGTGGTCGATATCGAGAGTACGGTGGAATCGATCAAGAAGGCGGTCGAGGAAGCCGAGCTCATGGCGGCAGTCCAGATCAATTCCGTCTATACAGGAATCGCCGGGAGTCACATCTCCGCAGAGAACTGCAAGGGGGTTGTGGCGCTCAAAAAGGCAGAAGTCACACGGGAAGACATTCAGCGTGCGATCGAAAGTGCACGGACTCTGGCAGTCGTTCCCCATGAACGACGGATTCTTCATGTGCTGCCTCGTGAATTCATGGTGGACGGGCAAGAGGGGGTTCGGGAGCCGTTGGGTCTGTCGGGAAACCGTCTCGAAGTCAATGTCCATGTGATTACCGGCGCCGTGACTTCCGCGCAGAACATCATCAAGTGTGTGAATCGCGCGGGGCTCGACGTGGTGGATATGGTGCTGCAGCCCTTGGCTTCCAGTGAGGCCGTTCTCAGCCAGGAGGAGCGCGATCTAGGGGTCGTCATGGTCGATCTCGGTGGTGGGACGACCGACCTCGCGATCTTCCTCGACGGGAGCATCAGGCACTCCGCGGTCTTGCCGATCGGCGGGCAGAATCTCACGAAGGATCTTGCTATCGGGTTGCTGACCTCTCAGACCGAAGCCGAGAAGATCAAGCTGCAGCACGGGATCGCTAGAACAGGGTTGGTGGAGGGCCATGAAACCGTGGAGGTCCCGTCGGTCGGAGACCGTCCTGCACGGACGTTCTCGCGCCGTGATCTCGCCGAGATTCTTGAGCCGCGGGTCGAGGAAATATTTGAGTTGGTTCGTCGGGAAATCGCGCGTGCCGGCTACGAGGGCATGGTGGGGGCAGGGGTCGTGATTACAGGTGGAACGTCGTTGTTGGTAGGGATGCCTGATGCGGCGGAGCAGGTATTGAATCTTCCGGCTCGCCGTGGCGCGCCCGGTGGGATCGGAGGGCTTCGCGACATCGTCAGTAATCCCATGCATGCCACGGGGGTCGGTCTGCTGCTCCATGCCCGGCGCCATCTTGAGGAGATGGCCACCGCTGGTCTGCGCAGTGGACGGCCGCTGCATAAGGTATTCGATCGGATGAAGTCCTGGATGTTCGAGTTCTTTTAACCGGTGCGCGCGGCGAATGGACGTCGCGTGGATTCAATAATAAGGGAGGTGTCCTGATGTTTTCATTTGAAGAGGATGTCGTGTCCCCCGTTCGGATTAAAGTGATCGGTGTCGGTGGCGCCGGGTGCAACGCTCTGAATACCATGATCATGTCCGGATTGGCGCGGGTCGATTTCATCGCGGCGAATACCGATCTGCAGGCGTTGGATCGATCGCGGGCGTCGTATAAGGTTCAACTGGGCCCTGAGCGGACCAGGGGGCTCGGCGCTGGGGCGAAGCCGGAAGTCGGAAAAGACTCGGCATTAGAAAGCAAGGATCAAATTCGGGAGTGTCTTGAGGGCGCCGACATGGTGTTTGTGACCGCAGGGATGGGCGGCGGCACCGGGACGGGCGCGGCGCCGATCGTGGCGAGCATCGCGCGCGAGCTCGGGATCTTGACGGTCGGGGTCGTGACGAAGCCGTTTTCATACGAAGGTCATCGCCGGATGGTTTATGCGGATGAAGGGATTCGCGATCTCCGTCGCCATGTGGATACGTTGCTCGTGATTCCGAATCAGCGATTGCTCGGCATTGTCGACAAAGCGACGCCGCTGCTCGAAGCCTTTAAGGTCGCTGATGACGTGCTCCGACAGGCGATTCAAGGGATTGCGGATGTGATCACCACCACCGGCCATGTGAACGTGGATTTCGCCGATGTCCGCACCGTGATGTCGCATACGGGTCGCGCCGTGATGGGGATGGGCGTGGCACGCGGAACGAATCGGGCGATCGAAGCCGCACAAAAGGCGATTTGCAGTCCGTTGTTGGAGGAAGGTAGTGTCGAGGGCGCGCGCGGGGTGTTGTTGAATATCACCGGCGGGCCCAACATGACGCTGCATGAGATCGAGGAAGCGGCCACGATTGTCCAGCAGACAGCCGATCCTGAAGCCAATATCATTGTCGGACAGGTGATTAATCCCGATATGGGTGACGATTTGGTCGTGACGGTGATTGCCACCGGGTTTGAGCGGGAGGATCAGCCTACTCCGATTCCCGTGGCTGCGGGTCGGGCTTCCCGCGCCGGGCAACCGGCGATGGCTAGTGCCGGCCAGACGATGGGAGAGCGATCATATGCGGAGCGGCCCTTCAAAGATCTCGACCGGCCGACCTACTTGCGGCGAATGGGAGATGGAAGAGTATCGATGGAGCGAACTGCGGCGGTCACTGATGATGAGTGGGATGTGCCCACATTCCTGCGGAAGCAGGTCGACTAAGGCGGTAGGTCTGTAGGGGTGAGTCGTCACAGCGGAGTATGGCTATGAATGCAGCGGTTATTACGGTTCCTGCCTTCGCGTCCGCGCGCGACGGTGTCACACATTTCTTCGGCACGCGCCGTCATGCAGAGTCACTGGCATTCGATGTGGGAGTGCCTGCCCGTCAGCCTGGAGCGCAGGGACGTGGTTGGCTGCTGTCCGTCAAGCAGGTGCATGGGACCGATGCCTTGGTGCTGGATCGTCCACTCACCGAGTCGGATCAGTTTCCCGGTGGGTGGGATGCGCTTGTGACTGATCAACCGGGCGTAACGGTGGCGGTGCGCACGGCAGATTGTGTTCCCGTGCTCGTGCATGACCCACGTCGGCGTGTTGTCGCGGCGATTCATGCCGGTTGGCGGGGCGCAGTGGCCGGGATTGTTCCGAGGACACTCACGTTGATGGCGGACAGGTTTGGATCGACGAGGTCTAATCTGCGGGTCAGTATTGGACCCTCGGCCGGTCCCTGTTGCTATGAAGTAGATGATCCGGTGCTCGACCGACTTCGAATGGGATGGTCTGAGTGGGAGTCGGTTGTGCATGACTATCGAGGGCACAAGGCTTGGCTGGATCTCAAGGCCTTGATTCGCCGGCAAGTGGAAGGAGAGGGTGTCTCCGCACCCTCTGTTTCTGCGGTGAATGTATGTACGATCTGCCATGATCAGCTCTTTTATTCCTACCGACGAGAAGGCCGAGTAAACGGGACGATGGTTAGCGGGATCACCCTGCTATCTCACCGATAGGAGTCGATCAGGGTGTGTGCGCTGACATTTACGCAGGGGTTTCTGTACAATAGTCCAGAGCTTCCGATAGACGGCATGTCCCAACATCGAATGCAGCGGGGACAACCGATCTAGTGGTGTTGCAGAAAGCGAATCTCAAAGGGGAGGCGACGAAAACAGGCAGACGTCCTAGCATGCTTGAGGGCCTGTTGCGTTGGTTGGGAGCGTCGACCCACCTGGAGGCGAAGGGGCACATGACGATTCCACCTCCAACGAACAATTCGGATCGGGCCTGCCCCTACTTCCGGCCCCTGCGTGAGTTGGCTCTGAGTCTCCCACGTCAATTGATTGGTCTATCTCCTTGAGGAACGCTCGATGGGTCTGTTGAACGAGTATCATGGTGCAGTGGAAGAAGGGGCCACGATGGTCGGGGTCGGCATGACTATTTTGGGAGCGCGGAGTGTCTAAGCCAACGATCACGAGCAAGATCGCGTTCATCGGAGGTGGCCAGATGGCCGAGGCCATGATCGGTGGCCTTCTCTCAGGGCAGGTGTGTCCTGCTGAGTCGATATGGGCGACGGATCCAGTTCACGAGCGCCGTGATCGCCTAAAAGGTCAGTTCGGCATTCATGTTGGTCCTGCCAACCGTGAAGCGGTCGCCTGGGCTGATGTGGTCGTCTTGGCGGTGAAGCCTCAGACGCTTCCTGTTGTGCTCAGTGAGCTTGGCTCGACTCTGGCCCATGCCCTTGTGATTTCTATTGCCGCGGGGGTGACAATTCGGGCAATCGCGGAACAGATTACCGGGGTCATACGGGTGGTTCGTGCGATGCCGAATGTTCCGGCGTTGGTCCGGGAGGGTATGACCGCTCTAGCCTTGGGCAGCGCGGTGTCTGAAGATGACAGTCGCCTGGCTCGAACGGTGTTTGACGTCGTCGGTCGAGTGGTGCTGGTTGAGGAACGATTGATGGATGCAGTAACCGGGCTGAGCGGCAGTGGACCAGCCTATATATTTCAGGCTATTGAAGCACTAGCGGATGGGGGGGTGATGATGGGCTTGCCACGGCAGACTGCCGAACTCCTTGCCGCCCAGACGGTGCTCGGGGCGGCTCGCTTGGTGTTGGAATCAGGAGTGCATCCCGCTCAATTGAAAGATCGGGTGGCGTCTCCCGGAGGTACGACAATCGCCGGGCTTCATCAACTCGAACAGGGGGGATTCCGTGCTACGCTCATGGCAGCGGTCGAAGCGGCCACCATACGATCGAAGGAGTTGGGGCGCTGATGTTTGTCGCAGGCAATGCGCTTTCGGCGGTGGCGACCATCCTTGACTATGTGTTATGGCTCTATATGTGGGTGATCATCGCTCGTGCCCTGATCTCATGGGTCAACCCGGATCCATGGAACCCGATCGTCCAATTTCTCAATCGTGCGACTGAGCCAGTTCTAGCTCCAATTCGACGGATAGTCGGGGTACGGATAGGGATGGATGTATCTCCCATTGTCGCGATCCTGATCATTACCTTTCTGCAAATCGCAGTTGTGCAATCACTCAAGGAATTAGCCATGAGGATGAACTGAGATGGCCATGGGGGATGCCATGAGAATTACACCGCTTGATATCCAACAAATGGTGTTCAAGGTCAGCTTTCGCGGATATGACAAGGAAGAGGTGAATCGCTTCCTCGAAGAAATAGCGCAGACGGTCGAATTGTTGAATCGAGACGATGCGGTCCAGCGAGAAAAGATTATATTTCTGGAACAGCAGCTTGCCGAGTTGAAACGGACGGAAGCGACATTGTCGAGTACTCTTCTGTCTGCTCAATCGCTGGCGGAGGATGTGAAGCAGAATGCTCAACGGGAGGCGGACCTTGTTATCAAAGAGGCTGAACTAAAGGCCGGCGAGTTGATCCATCGGGCAAGGGTCGAGCTGACCGATACGCAGCGCGATCTTTCCTCGCTCCAGAAACAGCGGCTGCTTATGGTTGAACGGTTGCGTGCGTCGTTGCGGATGTTCGAACGAATGCTGGAAGTGGAAGAACAGGAAGCGTTCCATGATGCCGCAACCGCATCGGAAGAGAAGCTCGAAGGAGAATCGAGCCCGACATTGTAACTCGTCAAATGTGGCTGCTGTTCGGGACTGAGGCGTTCTGAGGATTGCTGTGCGCGGCTCATCCACTGCAGTATCTTTCGCCCACCAGTGACAGATATCTCGCCTATGGCTACCCCTCACGTCCTTCAGGCGGCACTGCAATCGGCCGTTGACAGCGGTGTGTTTCCCGGCGCTCAATTGGCCGTGCGTCTGCACGGCAATCTGCAATGTGTGGTTGTCGTCGGGCGATTGTCGTCAGAGCCGCCGGGCCTTCCCGTACACACCACAACGATCTATGACCTCGCCTCTCTCACGAAGCCACTGGCGACTGTGACATCCGTATTGCTCCTGATTCAGCACGCCAAGGTTGCTCTTGAGGATCCTGTG
>DATHTZ010000793.1:0-8320 GCA_035462675.1 Nitrospiraceae bacterium
GCATACGGTCGGCTTCGTCAAGCACAAGAATTTTAATGGGGGCCAAATTGACCGTCCCATTCCACATGTGGTCCAACAAACGCCCGGGTGTGGCGACCAGAATATCGGGACGCTGGCGTAATCCTCTGATCTGCGCTTGCATATCGCTGCCTCCGACGATAACTGTGGCAGAGATATGGTGGCTACGACCGAGCTTTTCGATTGAAGCAAAAATCTGCAACGCCAATTCCCGCGTCGGTGCAAGAATCAAGGCTTGCGGCTGACCTTTCGGCAGGGCCGCGAGCCGTTCGATCATGGGAACAACAAACGCGGCCGTCTTCCCTGTACCAGTTTGGGCACAACCGATGATGTCCCGACCTTCAAGGGCTGGTGGAATGGCCTGAGCTTGAATGGGTGTGGGAACCAACAATCCCGCTGCCGTCAAATCCCGCAAGAGCGGTTCAGAGAGACCGAGGGTATGAAAACTCGTGTGAACAGAGGTCTGCAATGCATTATCCTTTCAGTGTGATCGCATGAAGACAGGATCAGAGAACCGAGGGGGAGAGAAACCGGGAAGGCATCAACTCCGACAGGACCTGGTCGCGATGCGATCGCGAAGTCCGTTATGGTGTATACAACCGTACCGCCGGACTACTGCGATAACGATATGAAAGTGATCGTACAGTAAGCCTCCTCTGGCGTCAACTCTCTTGAAAAAGTGGTATGCGCTATTCTCACATCGTGATAGGCTGATACGTTCGCTATCCCCGAATAGACTATGCTATGGTAGCGTCAGATGAAATCCGGTCACTATTCTATCCCTCGCGCCTTCATTCCCTCCCTCTAGTTCCTGCGCGATTGATGCTCTAGTTTCCGCTCTGCTGCACACTAGTCTCTTCAGGGAGATTACAGAACAGCACGAGTACGTACCACACTCGCCCTGTCCGATAGTAAGATCTGCAGAGAGCGAATGCCAGCGAGACGTTGATCGAATTGAATGCAGCATATTGTGACAGCCTGCGGTCACCCTTATCTATCTATTAAAGATTAAAAGGCCCTATGAGCCAACAAACAAACCAACGCATGACTCCACAATCACCGACATTCACCATCAGCCGCACAGGGGTACCGATCAAGATCAGCAGTCGCCAAGGAGTCTGGACCATTATCCTCTTTTGTGCCATTGCCATAGGCGCCGTGATCGGAGTCCCTCTCTATGGGTATCTCTACCATTACACCTGGGTTGACTGGTCGCTATTTGGGCTGCTCTATGTCATCAGTGGATTGGGCATCACCGTCGGCTACCATCGATTGATGTCCCATCGGAGCTTTGACTGCCCGAACTGGGTCAAAGGCGCACTGTTAATCGGAGGCGCCTGGGCGCTTCAGAACTCTGCCATCAAATGGGCCGCCGATCATCTGCGTCACCATGCGCACTGTGACGAGGAAAAAGATCCGTACAATTCGCAACAAGGATTTTGGCATAGCCACTGTGGATGGCTGTTTACCCCCGATCGACATGCCGATCCCAAATATGCGACGCGTGTCGCAAACGATCCTGTTGCGATCTGGCAGCACAAGTACTATCCCCTCTTGCTTCTCGCTGGCCTGGCCGGAACGTTTCTCATCGGCTTTCTCTTCAACGGCGTGATGGGTGGAGTCGGCTGCTTTCTCCTCGCCGGCGTGGGGCGTACATTCGCCGTGCTTAATTCGACATTTTTTATTAACTCCGTCTGCCATCTATGGGGACAGCAGCCGCACGGTACATCAGACTCCAGCCGGGACAGCTGGCTCGTGTCCCTTGTGACGTTCGGCGAGGGATACCATAACTACCATCACATGTATCCCACCGATTACCGAAACGGCCCTCGCTGGTACCACTTCGACCCCTCAAAATGGCTCATCCACGGGCTTTACTCATTGGGACTCGCGACCTCGTTACGGACTGGCTCATATGTCGATGACTCGCTCGCTCGGATAAACTGACGCGGCACGAAGGGAGTTTCAATGGGGAAACGGATCCTGTATGTGGGTGGACTCCCGGACAAGGTTTCGGACTGCGAGCTACGCGGTTTCTTCACGTCCTTTGGCTTGGTCGCCAGAGCCTATGTCGTGCGATTCAAACATACGGGAAAGTCTGCCGGATACGGATTTGTCGAAATGGGGTCCGGTGAACAGGCCTTAAACGCCGTGGTTGCCCTTGAAGGAACTAAATGGGACGGCCACCTTCTCAGGCTCTATGTCACCCCCTACGCAAACCACGTCGTATAGAATCACACACGTTGCGCAAAAGGAGTCCGCATGAGCCGTACCAACTTGGACCCGATCATGACCTTTCCAGATGGATCACACCTTTTGATCAGCACTGCCTGCTCAAAAGAAGGGAACTTTTCCTGTGCCCTGTACATGGCAACCATCGCAGCAGATGATGGAGGGACCTTCCGCGTCATTTCCAACCATCTCGACGCAGCCACTTGCGTGATTGCACAAGAAGATGCCTATAGTTATGCTCAACGTCTCTACCCACGTTCAGCTGATACGATGAAAAGGCCGCCTTATCTCATCTGGCCAGGCCCTGGCCCCACCGGCAATGCTGATGTGTAGGTAGGATAGCGACGAACCTTCTCCCATCAGATGGCAACCGCATCATCCACTCCTCGATGTGGAAGTCCCGTCATGCAAGCAACCATTGACTATAGCTTTTCTGGACATCCTCTGTTAGGATGTCCCTGTTTCACGCGGCGAGCCTCGCATGAAACAGCAAATAGAACGGCTCATCACCGATATTGTTGATACCGAGAATCTGATCGGAAGCTCGACCCAAGCCGCTCCACGGTTCGCGTCTTCGGCCCGTTCCTTCCCCTCGTGTATTTGTTCTCGATCCTCAACCAATATCAATTTCGGAAGGAGGAACCCCCATGGGTTCAAAACTTTATGTCGGCGGGTTGCCCTATGCGGCAACTGAATCACAGCTCACCACCCTTTTCGCCGCGCACGGCACCGTCGAGTCTGCGCGTGTGATCACGGACAAGTTCACCGGACAATCGCGAGGCTTCGGCTTCGTCGAGATGGCCACACAGGATGAAGCCAAGGCCGCGATTACCGCGTTGAACGGCTCACAGATGGACGGACGTCCTCTGACTGTCAATGAAGCCAAGCCACAAGAGCCTCGCACTGGCGGTGGTGGCGGCGGTCGTTTCGGTGGTGGTGGTGGTGGTGGTGGTGGCGATCGCGGCGGACGCGGTCGCTTCTAACAAAACGCCAACAAGCTGTAGCTGCTGAAGGGGCGCTTCAATGAAGCGCCCCTTCACATCAGTCAAGCCACCCTCTTCGTATTTCATATTCAATTTGCCGTAACGAGCGACTCCCAGTACTATCAGGACCTACCAGTCTCGACTTCAGACCATTGCCTCCACATACCTCTCAGCTCGGCAGCTGTCCCACCCGTACAGTCCACTGTATATACCAACATAAGTACAAAGCTCTGCCACCTCGATGTGGCCACTTTAGGGTTCACACTCAACACGCATGCTGTTTGAATATAGGTGAGTGATAGGAGAAATCACCGAACCGTGACACACTAATTTCAATCATCGAGAGACCGTACATGCGCTGCTACCGACATCCACTCCTCCTGAATCTGCTGTTCGCTCTCTGGCTTTCCACAGTGATCTGTGCACCCAGCTTTGCAGGAGACATCGCCCTCTTGAGCATCGGCCCTCGTGGTGGCTTCGGTGAAAAAATTCCCCTCATGGGGAAAGAGCAGAAATACTATTTCCACCTGTACGACATCGCAGCGGTCATCAAGCTCCCCTGGTCCTGGCCGCTAGGTGAGAGCACGTGGAGTCTAGACACGAGACTGATTGCGAGCGCAGGACTACTGACAGGGGCAAATGAGAGTGGTCTGATGATGACGTTCGTGCCTGGTCTAGGGCTGAACGGCTGGGACGGACTTGTCACCTTCGACACCGGAGCTGGGGCAGGATTCTTCAGCAACTACAGGTTCGGCACACAAGACTTCGGGGGGCCGGTTCAAATCGTCGCGACCGCGGGGGTTCGTGTCAATCCATTTTCTCACACCTATGCCGGTTTTCGTATCCAGCACTTCTCCGATGCCGGACTGTACGGGTCGTCAAGTCTCGGCGTGGACATGTACATCACAGAACTCGGATACCGGTTTTAATCAAGACGTCGCCTGCTGTCGATTCCTTCGCAGGTGAACAACCAGCCATAGCCTACCGCCCTAGAGTTTCCACCCTGACAACACACACCGCTGTGCAATCAGCGGCGTGAAATGCTCGACATCTTCCGAAACACTTGTCATCACCTCGCCCGCCAGTTCCTGATCCTCAAAACATTCGTACACATCATCGAGAAAACCACCTCGGAGCAACGGATGGTAGAGAAACGCCTGGCCAGCGCCGGTTGCCACCTCCAACGGATACTCGGCTACGACAATTCGCGAGAGATGAAGCCGATCCAACCATCCACGAGCGTCTGCGGCTGACGGACGTTCGGCAAGATAGGCTTCCAACCGACGGCGTTCCCCCAGGAGACCGCGAACCGCCATCTCCTGATCGATCCGACGCCAAAGCGACTCGAATGTACCGAGCGAAGGAAATGTCAATACAAGTTGACCGCCTGGCTTGAGATGTTCAAGCAAACCCTGAACAACTTCGAACCGGTTGGGGCGAAAAAACATAACGGAGAGATTGCCGGTAATCCGGTCGAAATAAGGAAGGTGCGGAGGCAGCGCGCGCATATCTAAGCATTCAAACCGCAACCAAGGGAGTTGCGCTCCCTGGATCAGTCGCGCGCGCTCGATCTGATGCCCACTGAGATCGATGGCCAAGACCTGCCCCGTGGACCCCACCTGCTCTGCCAGGTGGAAAGCTGGAATCCCATGGCCAGAGGCAATATCGAGGATGACCGCTTTAGGGCTAAGATCCAGATGCTGCAGCAACGATTCGGCGAAGGGAGTGGACCAGTAGTCGTGGGATGGAAGAGGCCACCGAAGCCTCACATCATTGGTGCGTTCGGTCATGTGCTGTTCCCCTGTTGCGCTCTCGGCACAGGTTATTCCGCCGCCTTGCCGATAATCATCAGCAGCTTCCCCGAAGCGTCACGTGGCGACTAGGCGGGCAGCGAGGCGAACGAGACAAGAACTTTCCGCGCGGTTCTTCTGTGGGCCGCAGAGGAGATGACGTCACCGAAGATTTCTCCGGTCGGGCAACAACAGGCCTCACCTCACCGGACGTCTTACCGGGAGGACTTCGGTTGACGTTTCGGATGAAGGCCCTTGTCGCTTTTGCTCATCGGCCTGCTAGACTCACCCTCAGAGAGAATGTCCTCAACCTGGGATTCGCTGCACGTAAGATCCCCATCGGCTGGTTTCCATGATGGAGCGCTAGCCGGCTTGGCTGCGACATGAACCTTCTTATCTTCTACATCGTCCCGCATGATGGCTATACTCTATCGTGCTGAGGGTGTTCCGCCGTCAAAGGTACCTACGTGCGTAGCACATTATCGAGAGCGATTGATGGAATACGATCCGCCTGTCGCCAGTGCGCTGATCGCGCGTTGTAAATTATCCACATGCTGCTGCATCTCGGCCAGCGTACGATCAATCTTCTTGCTGGAGCAATGCCGCAACGAATGGAGGCTCGCTCCGGTCCAGAGTCGAACTGTCTTTCTTGACGGGGCGTTCAGCGTCAGCACATAGACTTGCGTGGTGTTCTTCATACTATCCTCCCTTTATGCTGATGATCCATGGCGTGACCGGCTCCTGGCAGGATGCTGAAAAAATCCTCCAGCGGCGTTCTCACATCGTCTCAAATTGCCAAAAATCCAGTGAGCTCCTTACTCAAGACCATGATCGTATTGTTCAATCTGTGCTTGCGGCCACTAGGCCCCGGCGATCACAGCTGCCATGCCCTGAGGAGCCTGAGCCGTTGCGGCTGGAACCGTCTGCATGGACGACTTCAATTCAGCAATAGCGCTTTCAACATCTGCTTCCGTCGATCCAAACCGATCTCCCATCACTTTTATGGCCTGAGTGATCGCTTTCTTCATCTTCGTGATTTGTTCTTCGGGTGTCATCGCGTCTCTCCCTCATAGGTTGGGGCCTGTACCAAGAAGTCCGTTGCATGTCCGCGGACTCATATATCCTCAAGGAACCAATCCACTTCCGTCCTAGTGGTCATGCCCACTGATCGCAGCAATTCAGAAACAATCTGGCAGAGGAGCGGCGGAGACTGGGAAATCAAACGCGCAAGAAGGAAGCAAGCGGCGCGAAGGATGGGACAGTCAGCGAGGCTCAATACAGCTCAGCCCTATGCTAGACGCCATGGAGGGTCCGGTCAAGCGATATTACGCGCGGCCGGGATACTTCAATGATTCTTCGGGCTCTCATTCAAATAGAGCTCCGGCAGTCTGTATGAGCACCTCAACTGAGTGCTCCTGACGGTCGTCTACAAGAAGAATAGCCTTATCGTGTTGCTCGACGCCATCGACGCTGACGCTCGTCTCGCCGTTCCCGGCGCTGACTTGTAAGACGGTGATGTGGTAGAGAGTTTCCCTGTATCGGTAGTGCAGCGTGAACCCCTTCCAATTCGCAGGGAGGCACGGAGCAAAGTGTAGCCTGTCTACTTCCAGCCTCAACCCGAGGAGTGATTCCACGATAAGCCGGTACATCCAGCCTGCCGAGCCCGTGTACCACGTCCATCCACCGCGGCCGGTATGCGGCGAGACCGCGTAGACATCGGCCGCGACTACGTACGGTTCTACCTTGTAGGTCGCGGTCCCCTCCGAAGATCTCGCATGGTTGACCGGGTTGATCATGGCCAACAGCTCCCACGCGCGCCGTCCGTCGCCCAAGGCGGCGAACGCCATCGCCGCCCAGATCGCCGCATGCGTATACTGCCCGCCATTTTCTCGCACCCCCGGGACGTACCCTTTGATATAGCCAGGATTCAAATTTGACTTGTCGAACGGCGGATCCAACAGTTGGATCAGCGCATGGTCCCGGCGAACGAGGCGCCGATCCATCGCGTCCATGGCCATGCGCGAGCGCGTGGCATCCCCTGCCCCGGAGAGAACCGACCAGCTTTGCGCAATCGAATCGATCTGGCACTCAGGATTACTCGCCGATCCAAGTGGCGAGCCATCGTCAAAGTAGGCACGACGATACCACTCTCCATCCCAGCCATGCTGCTCGATATTCTGGCGAAGGTCAGCCGCCTCCCTCTGACAACGTTCAGCGAATGACAGGTCACCTCGCAGGCGTGCAACCTTCGTAAACTGCATGAGCACGTCATACAGGAAAAACCCCAACCAGATGCTCTCGCCTCTGCCTTGTTCGCCGACCATATTCATGCCGTCGTTCCAGTCACCGGAGCCGATGAGTGGGAGGCCATGCTCCCCACGTGCGAGGCCTTTCAGAATGGCGCGCACACAGTGTTCATACAAACTGGCCCCTTTTTCAGACCGGCCTGGTAGGTCGTAATACGAATCCTCCTCCTGATTGACCGGGCGGCCTTCGACGAATTGGATGGGTTCATCCAAGACCCCGCTGTCCCCTGTGCTCAGCACGTAGCGGCATGTCGCCAGAGGCAGCCAGAGGTAATCATCCGAACAGTGCGTACGCACACCCCGGCCTGAGGGGGGATGCCACCAGTGCTGGACATCGCCTTCTTGAAACTGTCGGGCCGCGCAGAGAAGGAGGTGCTCGCGCATAAGATGCGGCTGGGTGTGGATGAGCGCCATCGAATCTTGAAGTTGATCGCGGAAACCGAACGCACCCCCCGATTGATAGTATCCGCTCCGCGCCCACAGACGGCACCCGAGCGTTTGATATAAGAGCCAGCCGTTGGTCAGCACGTTAAGTGACTGGTCTGGCGTCTCTACATGCACGGCGCCGAGCGTGTGCTTCCAGTACTGCCATACTGCTTCGAGCGCACCGCGCGCGGCAGCAGATCCTCGGAAACGATGAACCAGATTTCTAGCGTCATCAACACTTCGTCCGACGCCGAGCCTGAAGATGATTTCACGCTCTTGCCCGTTGGCCAGCTCGAATGGAACCTGGATCGCGCCGCAGGGATCGAGACCGGGTCCCACTTTTCCCGACAGCCGCAGCCGGGTCATCGCAGCCGGACTGCTAAGCGAGCCGTTGCGCCCAATAAACTCAGTCCGGTCGCCACTGATGGTCCGAGTCGTCTCGTCCACGTCAAAGAAGGCAATCCGACCGGCCACCTCCGTGTTATAGGGATTTCGAGCGAAGACCGCGCCGCTCTTCGGGTCCAGTTCGGTCACAACGTGCATCACCGATTTTGGCCGCAGATCT
>DATHTZ010000794.1:0-4387 GCA_035462675.1 Nitrospiraceae bacterium
GCACCACGGGTCGCGACGTCTCGTCCATGTCGGTGAAGGACCTGCAACAGCTCGTGCATGAGTTACAAGTCCATCAGATCGATCTGGAGATGCAGAACGAGAAGCTCCGCCTGAGTCAAGCGGGATTCTACGATTTTTCTCCGGTCGGCCACCTTATGCTGGATAGACAGGGCAAGATTGTGGAGGCAAATCTACAGGCCGGGACACTGCTGGGCATCAACCGGGAGAAGCTCATTGGACAATCATTCACCCGTTTCGTTGCACAGGATAGCCAGGACATCTTCCATTGGCATTGTCGGAAGGTCTTGAAGACAGGCACGCGACAAACCAGTGAGATGCGGCTCCAAACAAAGTCCGGCGCTTCGCACTGGGTCTATCTAGAGAGCCTTGCATTGGACAAGGAATCTGGGCACGCCACCCATTGGCAAACGGCGCTGCTGGATATCAGCGAGCAGAAGCGGACAGAGGGGGCCTTGCGGCTTGCGAAGTTTTCGATGGAGCGGGCCGCTGATGCCGTGTACTGGATCGATCCCCAGGCCAAGATTCTGGAGGTAAACGAGGCGGCTAGCCTCATGCTGGGCTATTCGAGAGACGAGTTGCGCGCCATGACCGTCCACGAGTTGAATCCAGACTTTCAGGCGGACCGGTGGCCAGGGTTTTGGGCAGAAACCCAGCGGCGCGGGACTCTGGTGTTTGAGACGGCCCATCGGGCCAAGAATGGCCGGCTGATCCCCATCGAGGTGAGTGTCAATTATCTGTTCTACGAAGGAAAGGAATACCATTGTGCATTTGTGCGCGACATCACCGAGCGGAAGCGGGGGGCGGAAGAGATTGCTCAGCTGGCTAAACGACTGGAACTGGCCACCAGCGCGGCGCAGATCGGAGTGTGGGACTGGAACATCCAGAAGGACGAGTTGGTCTGGGATGACCGGATGTTCGCCCTGTATGGCGTGAAGAAAGAAGAGTTTGGCTGCATCTACGACGCCTGGCTGTCTGGCGTGCATCCCGACGATCGGGCGCGATGCAATGAAGCGATTCAACAAGCTCTATGCAAGGAGAAGCCCTACGACATCGAATTTCGTATCTGCTGGCCCAACGGCACAGTTCGCGTCATCAAAGCCGACGGGCAGGTACAATGGGGGACGGATGGTACTCCGCTGCGGATGACGGGCGTCAACTATGACATCACGGATCGAAAGCAGGCGGCGGAGGCGCTAGGAGCGAGTGAGCGGTTATTGAATAATATCCTCGAGAACATTCCTTCATATGTGTTTGCCACCGACCGACAACACCGTTACATTCTCCTGAGCGATGACCTGGCCCGGTTCTACGGGAAGCCCAAAGAGGAGATTTTGGGCAAGACGCACCACCATGTTTTTCCAAAGAACGTGGCGGATGGCATCCAAGAAACTAACGAACAGATCATGACGAGTGGTATCCCTCAACAACTTGAAGAAGTTGTGGAGAGCCCGGTCGGTGGGATACTGCGTGTCCTGTCCACCAACAAGTCTCCCCTGCGGGATGAGAAGGGACAGATCTACGGAATCTCCGGGATTGCCACCGACATCACTGAGCACAAGCGGCTGGAGACGCAATTCCGGCAGGCTCAAAAGATGGATGCGGTCGGCCGTTTGGCGGGTGGAGTGGCGCACGACTTCAATAACCTGCTCACCATCATCAACGGGTACAGCGCGATGCTCATCGACCGGCTGTCTCAGGAAGACCCCCGGTATGAGATGGCGGTAGAGACCTTGAAGGCGGGCGAACGGGCCGGTGAGCTGACCAAGCAATTGCTCGCCTTCAGCCGTAAGCAGATCCTCATGCCCCAGCCGTTGAATTTTAATGAATCGCTACGCTTGATCAGCTCGATGCTCAGCCGGCTGCTGGGCGAAGAGGTGACGCTGACGATGGATCTTGAGCCGGATCTCTGGTCGATCAACGGCGACAAAGGACAACTCAACCAGGTCACGATGAATCTGGCCATCAATGCCCGCGACGCAATGCCGAATGGAGGAAACTTGACGATCGCCACGCGCAATCTCTCAGTGACGCCGGAGTGGCCTGATCGCTATCGGCTGATGCCGCCGGGAGATTATGTGCATGTGAGCGTTCGCGACACTGGCCACGGAATGAGCCCTGAGACGCTCTCTCATCTGTTCGAGCCATTCTTTACGACCAAAGCGCTGGGCCAAGGAACGGGCCTGGGGCTGGCAACGGTATACGGGATCGTCAAGCAAAGCCAGGGCTATATCTTTACCGACAGTACGCTCGATCAAGGGACCACATTCCATCTCTATTACCCGCGCGTGATTGCAGCCTCAACTGTGACTGAGATACCGCCGGTTCCCCGCAGGAAAGGTTCAGAAAGTCTACTTGTCATTGAAGACCAGGACTCAGTTCGTGCCCTCATTGTCCAGGCATTAAAGCAGGACGGGTACCGGGTATTAGAAGCGGCAAATGGCGAAGAGGCTTTGGGAGTCGCGGCTTCGTTGCCTGAGCCGATCCAGGCGCTTGTGACCGACGTCATCATGCCGCAGATGTCCGGCCTCGTCGTCGCGGAACGGCTAAGGCGTATCTGGCCTGGCACCAGAGTGCTCTTCATGTCGGGCTATGTCGACCTCACAAAGCCGGCCTTTCTCGATGAGCCGGGAACCGACTTCATTCAAAAGCCGTTCTTACCCGATGAGCTGGCCAGGCACCTGCGCGACCTCTTGGACCGATCGATCTGACGGAAAGGCTAAAGCCCGAAGACTGAGGTATTCTAGGCTTCGAACCTCGACCTTCGACTTTCCCAGCTTCAGCCTTAGCTCAGCTTTAGACCGTTCGTTATGTATCATTCAACATTCCCACTGCTGCTTCACGTCCTCTACCTTCTATGAGCCACTTCACAGCCCCAGCGCCCGCCGCTTGACCAGTGGCGAAGCAGGCGGTCAGAAGATACCCTCCGGTCGGCGCCTCCCAATCCAACATTTCTCCGGCACAGAATACACCTGGGAGACTGCGGATCATCAACCGGGCATCGAGCGCCTCGAATGGAACTCCACCTGCCGTGCTGATCGCTTCTTCCAACGGACGCGGTGCGACGAGTTGCAGCGGCAATGATTTGATCGCGGCAGCCAGACGAATCGGGTCCGCGAAGTCCTTTTTCGAAACGACTTCACGAAGCAGCCCGGCCTTTACGCCTTCGATATGAGCCTGCAGCTGAAGATGTTTCGCCATCGTGCGTTTGCCGCGAGGTCGAGAAAGATCATGAGTCAGCCTCGGCATTTTGCGATCGGGCGCAAGATCGAGGCACAAGGTGGCCACTCCTTTCGCGAGAATCTCGTCGCGAAGCGAGGCGGACACTGCGTAGATCACGCCGCCTTCCACACCAGTCTCCGTGATGACGAATTCTCCCGGATGCCAGGACTCAGTACCGGTATTACGCTTCTGAACAATGGCCACAGATTTGATTGGGTGCCCTGCAAACTTCGCCCGAAAATGCTCGCTCCAGCCCACGTCGAAGCCACAGTTCGTCGGCTGCAAGGGCGCGATCTGAATCCCTCGTCCTGCCAGCAACGGCACCCACCTGGCATCGGAGCCGAGCTTCGGCCAACTGCCGCCTCCGAGCGCCATCACCACTGCATCGGCCTGGATAGAGCGGTTTCCAGCCGGCGTGGCGAAAGACAATGCCCCCTGCTCGTCCCAGCCAACCCATTGGTGCCTGACGTGGAATTGGACTCCGGCCTTGCGTAACCGTCGAAGCCACGCACGCAGCAACGGCGCAGCCTTACGATCGGTGGGAAACACGCGCCCGGAAGAACCAACAAATGTGTCGATGCCGAGTCGGCGAGCCCAGGCTCTAAGCGCATCGGGCCCGAACGATGCGAGCAGCGGTGCAATTTGCGGGCACCGTGCGCCGTAGCGTGAGAGAAATTTCTCGGACGGTTCCGAGTGCGTGAGATTCAGACCGCCCTTCCCTGCCAGAAGAAACTTGCGGCCAACCGACGCCATCGCGTCATAAAGCTCAACTCGTGCGCCGGCAACACTTCCCGCCTCCGCGGCCATGAGCCCGGCCGGCCCTCCGCCGATAATCGCGATATTCATTGGTCTACCACGGTTGCCTCTCGTGAAGCGTGAGCGAAACAGACACGACGTGAATTTCTGGAAACCTCGAACTTCGGACTTTGAA
Source organism: Nitrospiraceae bacterium (assembly GCA_035462675.1). GTDB lineage: Bacteria > Nitrospirota > Nitrospiria > Nitrospirales > Nitrospiraceae > Palsa-1315. Next base: position 4,172 of record DATHTZ010000794.1, read on the forward strand.
CCTTCTGCGCGCACACCAAACACATCGCGGGACCCTACACGCAGAACTGAAATGGGTCAAGCACTGGCGTGGCAGCCACAAGATTTCATAGCCCAAAACAAGCTATACTCTCATGCGATGATGGATGAGCAAGAACCCGTACAGGTTGTTGAACTTCGGGTCAGTTACCGTTATGCCACTGCGCACCCCTGGGTAGTCCAGGCCATCGGAGGATTC
>DATHTZ010000795.1:0-4249 GCA_035462675.1 Nitrospiraceae bacterium
GGCCCAGGCTGCGGACGATCGCGCGTTCCGCATGGCGCTCCAGCACATTGCCGCCGGCATTGCCATTGTTCCTTGCCACCGCCTCATAGATATCGTGGAGCGTCAGGTCGAACTTGCGGAGCTTGGCCTGATCGACGAGGACCTGATACTGTTTGACGAACCCGCCCATGCCGTTCACATCGATCACGCCGGGCACGCTCTTGAGCAAGGGGCGCAGGACCCAGTCCTGGAGCGTGCGTTGATCCGTCAACTCCGTCTCGACGATCTTGGGATCGGTCGCCGTCGCATTCGGCCCTTCCACATAATATTGATAGACCTCACCGAGACCGGTACTGACAGGGGCCATGACAGGCTCCAGCCCATCGGGCAATCGCTCCTTCGCCGCCATGATCCGTTCGAGAACCAACTGGCGAGCGAAGTAGATATCGACGTCGTCGTTGAACACGACCGTGATCTGGGAGAGGGCGAATTTTGAAAGGGATCGGATTTCTGCTAAACCTGGCAGGCCGGTCATCTGGAGTTCAAGCGGATAGGTGATGAATCGTTCGACTTCGACCGGCGAGAGACCCGGCGCCTCGGTCAGCACCTGCACCTGGATGTTCGTCACGTCGGGATACGCATCGATCGGGATAGACTGAAAGGCAAAGACGCCGACGACGGACAACAGACAGGCCAGACCTAGAACCAGGATCCGTTGCCGCAGCGAAAATTCCAGAAGAGAGGCAATCATAGCGTCGGTTCGATCTTGTGCCGTTCCATCTCAGACTTGAGTACGAACGATCCCTTGGTCACAACCTGCTCGCCGGCGCTCACCCCCTCCAACACCGTCACCACCTCCCCTTGCTCGCTTCCTACCTTAACCGTTCTCACTTCAAAGTCGTTCGTCCCCCGCTGAACAAACACTATCGTACCGGTCGGGCCGTTTTGGACTGCCGCGAGCGGCACGGTCAGCGCATCCGGGGTCGACGCCGCATAGACAAGGACTGTGGCGAACATTTCCGGTTTCAGCAACCGATCGGGGTTCAGCACCGTCACCCGCAGACGCATCGTGCGGGTGGCCGCATCGAGCACATCCCCAATGTAGGTGATCGTTCCCGGAACGATCGCATGGGGATAGGCGGACACAATCACATTGACCTTCTGGTCCTTCCGGATGAACTGCACGTCCTTCTACGGCACGTTGCCGACCACCCACACATCCGAAAGATCTGCGACGGTGAAGAGCTTCTGCTGCGGCTCGACCACCTCGCCCCTCGTGATATTGCGCATGATGACCCGGCCGTCAAACGGCGCACGCAGGAGCACATCAGCCTTGATCGTATCCTCTCGATCCAGCCGCTCGATTTCCTGCCGAGGGACGCCGAGCAGTTCTAGACGATTCTGCGCCTCGCGTGCTTCGGCTTGTGCCGTTTTCATCGTGGCCTCGCGGCGCTGCAACTCGGCCAGACTCACAACCTTTTGTTCATACAAATCCCTGGCACGCTCGTACGCCAGTTTCGCTTCGTGCAGCTTTGCGGCAGATTTGAGATAAGCCCCCTCCGCCACACCGAGGTCCGTACTGTGGAGCATCGCCAGCAAGGTGTCTTTCTTCACGTCTTGGCCGACATCTACATAGACCTTCATCACGCGGCCCCTGATGAGCGCGGTCACCTCAGCACGTTCGTTTTCGTTGACTTGAACTGTGGCGGGAAATTCCCGAGGTACACGCAATTCCCCACGGACAACGGGCGTGACCTCGATCACTGTCCGTGCGAGTTCTTCGGATGTGAGATGGAGCACTCCTGGCCTGTAGGCCACAACACCCTTCTTAGCCTCAGGCGCTTGGTCGGGGGTCCTCTCGCAGGCAAGAAGTCCAACGAGAGCAAAGGCGGCAAGAAGAACCGCGAAACATTGTTCGTGAAACAAAAGCGAGACTGGCGGGACGTGCACGACAGGCGCGACTCGTGCCGATACCACTTCCGACCCTTCCCGTTTTTCTCGCATGTCTCGCGCGAGTGACGAGATACGCTTCCCAGAGGTCGAAGGCTCGGCGAGCATGAAGCTACTGGACTGTTTCAACACCTTGCTAGAAGCTCTTGACCTCATGGTCATACGTCTCCCGTTAAGGAATCAGCATGAGGTGTGCCACGGAAAGTTCGTGATTTAATGGAAGAAATGGTCGATCTAGGCGCATATTGCCACGGTAGTGACGGAAGGCTGTGGTGAAATGCGACAGCGGAGATAACAGAGGTGAAGAATCTGCAGGGGCGGACTACTGAGTGGAGGGAGTAACCTTCGCGCTAGTTGGGGTTTTTCATGAATGATCCCGACCACCTCACAATGACCCCACTGGCTTCTCAACCCTATTGGCTTGTGCAGGTCAGTGGTCAAAACCCATCGAGGAGCGCTTTTTTCTTCGCTGCGTATTCGTCGTCGGTGATCAACCCGCCGTCGCGAATCTGCTTGAGCCTTTGTAGCTTCCCTTCGAGAGAAGAATCCGGGTAAATGGATGGAGGCGACCCCTTCTCGTGACCACCGTCTACCGGGGGAACCCCCAAGGAGAGCTGTTGATAGGCGAGGGCTAACTGCGGAGCCTCAGGGATTAGGAAAGTCCCAAGTCCGTTGTGTTCTCCGAGCAGTCTCTGATGTGGGCCCGGTACAAATTCATAGAGTGCCCCCGCGATCATGTGCAGCGGATCCTGCCACAGCAGATCTCGGATGCTCGACATCGTAAAGGCTTCACGGTAGTTCCCCAAGATAAGATACAACTGCGTATCTTTCACATACCAAGCGCCCGTCGTGATTTCGGTCATCTCTTGTGTCTTCGGGCTTGTCAACCCGAAGACTACCATCTCCGAGGGCCCCGCCTGGGCAAACGCTCGCGTCAGGGTTTCGCTGAGATAGTCCACCTCATCCGAAGTAAAAGCCGGCAGTGTCGGCCCGTTCGGGCCAGAGGAAAGGAGTATTCCCTGGTCGCGTTTCTGAACATGGATACTGCGTAGGATCGGCTTCCATTGTTCAGTGCTCCACTGGAAGGGATGGGAAAAATATTGGGTACTTTCCGCATGACGATCCCTCGTGGAGACCTGCAGCCGGACAAAGCGATCCGGTTCTTCACACATACCGCAGACCACCCGACTGACTGGCACCGCCCCAAGACTACAGGCAACGGCCAGCACAGCCATCATCAACATGGGAGTTGAACAGGCTCGCTTTTCTTTCCCGCCCACGGTCATTCTGTTTCTCCGCAGAGGGCGCGAGTGGCGAGGGGCACAACAATGTGCTCCTCTAGGTTGTCTTCAATAGGCAAAGTCGAGCCCGACGAGCATCGTTTGGCCGAGCAGATTTCCACATGCGGGAGCGCAGGCTCCGTTTCCTGTCCCCCCTCCCCCACTAAAATTGGTTCCTACGCCTTCCGTTCGATAGGTGTTGTATTCTACATGCAGTGCGATATCGGTTCGGTTCGACTGGTGGATGAAATATCGAGCCAGGAACGTATGGGAGTCGACGTCATTGTAGTTTTTGGCAAACGTCGGATTGCCTTGGCGGTCATTTCTAATGATGTCATAGCGATAGGAGAAGAACCAGCCGGGCATTCCGACGAACGGCAATTGGGTCGGGTACCAGTCTAACTCGACAAAGGCGCCGTTCCATGAGGCATTCTGGGCGTTTGCAATCCCTTGCGACACAAAGAGGTTCTTGCTGTCGTTCCCATGCACGAACGCGCCAAAGAGATTCCATTGTCCATCGTAGGTGAAACTCACATCGGCCCCAATTCGATAGAACGGCTGACCGCTCCCGGCAACGCCCTGGCAAGAAGGACAGGTGGCATTCGCCGCAGTAGGAGCATCTCCGTACACGCCGAACAGGCCGACCCGATGACCTGTCACGATGCCATAGCCCCCGAACGACTGCGTCATATGGCCATAGAAATTCACATTTCGCCCTCCAGTGCCACAACCAGTGGCTGCGGTACAGTTACTGGAACCGCCTAAGAATTGGTCGTTGTTCGTGCTGAGCCCTGCCAGACTGTAGCGAAAGAACCCGTCGGTGACTGCCGTTTTCGTAATGCCGGCCAGTTCAACGCCAGGTGAATTCTCTCCGATCGCGAAGGCATTGGGGTTGCTGTAGGTACTGGTCGATGTCCCGGTAATTCCGGCAAAGTAGGGGGTGCCAGCGACATAATGATACATCACGAAGGGCGTGTTGAGGGTGGGGCTCCGTTTCTCACTGAAGGGCACGTCGAGTTCAAACTTCCCGACCTTCAGAT
>DATHTZ010000796.1:0-1745 GCA_035462675.1 Nitrospiraceae bacterium
TAATCTGGAATGTGCCACAAATTACACTATCGACATCAGCTTAACGTGTTTTAGGAAGAATACGTCCTCCGGGCCATATGGGCAAAAGTGCTGCGGACCTCTTGGCGAAACGTCGCAAAGTGTTCACCAAACCCACTTACCGTTCGATCACCGAACTGCACATTCAGTTGTCGCCGAAGGGGAATTGGGTGAACTCCTGTCAGGAGGCGGGGAAACCTCACAATTGATGCGTAGTACGGGGCGCACCGCGAGGCGGTTGTGGGTGACTAGTGCATTAATTTCCAATCATCAGATCTGGTTTTCCTCTATCGGCGGTAGCTTTCTCATCCCGGTTATATAAGAATGGAATTCTACGACCGTGTACTAAAAGTACCAGGACCAATGTGTGGCCTTCAGCATCGGGCCCTAGACTCGGAGGAGTGCCGTGAACACGGCAACACGTTACGATGAATCAGTACCCATCTGGGGACGATCGACTAAACTCACTTCGTAAGCAATGTGCAAGTGAGGTTACACCGGCAGACCGCCAACTGGGGTCCGTGGTGGGAAGGATCCGCGATGGCGAATCTCAGGCAATAGTCGAGCTACACTCTTTGCTGTATCGGGGAATCCGTTTGCTGGCACAGCGCCAAATTGGCTCAGATGACTGCGAGGACGTTGCGCAGGAAACGATCCTAACTACGATTAAGGCAATTCAGAGCGGCGCGATCTACAACGAGGAGGCGATCCCCGCTTTCGCCCGGACGGTTGCCCAGCGCCACATCATTCGGATCATTCACGAACGCCAATCCTCTCGGAATGAGGTGGCTGCGATCTTCCACAGCAGCGTGGCTGACCGCCTGAATAATCCTGAGCAGGCTGCCCTTGCCATAGAAAGACAGGCGCTTATGGTGAGCGTCTTGAAGGCGATGTCCATTCGGGATCGAATGGTACTCACTCGCTTTTACTTGGATGAAGAGACGAAAGAACAGATATGCGCCGAGATGGGGCTGACAGAAACACAATTCCGGCTGATCAAATCCAGGGCTAAGTTGAGCATGGAGGAGAAGGTCCACAGCCTGACTGGACTAGCTTCGCTGAAAAAGCGTATCCAGGGGGCTGTCGCATAGGGGAAGGCAACTCGGGCAGTGATTTCCGGTCGCCGAATCTGTCATTTGATGAGGCCCGCAGCGACAAGAGCCGCCGCAATACCGTCCCTTATACCTTCCGTCCAGGGTGGCAAATGCCCAGAACATAGCGTAAGCTCGCCCTTAGGCTTCGGGCGAAATCTAGCTCTATTTCTGCCTCGCGCTGGCACTTCGGGCAAACCAGCAGATGAAGTTCTTGCCCGTCATCCAAGGACGCTGCTGGGCTGAAGCCGATCTTATGGATTTGATCTTCCGTCAGGTGTCGGATAGCTTTAGAGCGCTGTCGGTAGGACTTTCGATGATTCACGGGGATACCTCCCTGACCAGTTCCTGCACCATCTGCCAGGAACTTCCCACTTGTGTCAAGGCCGACGCAACTAGGTTCCACCAATACCGTCGCAATTGCGTGGCCGAGTGTGGCTGGAGCCTACTTCACGGGCTAAACCTCTCCAGTTATTGACTTTCCAGCAATAGGAGCACTGGCTGTCATTATTGTCGATCCTGCCAAAGCGGAAACTAATACCGATTCTCGACAGTCCGGACTAACAGATCGGTAACTCTTCCATTCGTAGCCTGCGCCGTTCTGCGAAGTGTTGGTCGTTGGATCCAAGTTCGACT
>DATHTZ010000797.1:0-11105 GCA_035462675.1 Nitrospiraceae bacterium
GACCAACTCAACGCCTTCGCCGGCGAGGTGAGCCGCGTGGCGCGCGAGGTCGGCACCGACGGCAAGCTCGGCGGGCAGGCGGTGGTGCCCGGCGTGGCGGGGACGTGGAAGGATCTCACCGACAACGTCAACTTCATGGCCTCCAACCTCACGGAACAGGTCCGCGGCATCGTGAAAGTCGTGACCGCTGTGGCCAATGGGAACCTGACCCAGCGTCTCACCGTGCAGGCCAAAGGTGAGGTCGCTGCGCTCGCCGATACGATCAACAACATGACCGACACGCTCGCCACGTTCGCCGACCAGGTGACGAACGTGGCCCGAGAAGTTGGTGTGGACGGACGGCTCGGGGGCCAGGCGAACGTCCCCGGCGCCGCCGGTACCTGGAAGGATCTCACCGGCAACGTGAATCTACTCGCCGCCAACCTCACCACTCAGGTTCGCGCCATCGCCGAAGTCGCCACCGCCGTGACCAAGGGAGACCTCACGCGCTTTGTCCAGGTGGAGACCCGTGGAGAGGTGGCCGAGCTGAAGGACAACATCAACACGATGATTTCCAACTTGCGCGAGACTACGGAGAGGAATCGTGAGCAAGATTGGCTGAAGACCAACATCGCCAAGTTCAGCGGTATGCTACAGGGACGGCGTGAGCTGAGCACGGTGGGTCGGATGCTTCTCACCGAACTGGCTCCGCTGGTCGATGCTCACCAGGGCACCATCTACCATCTTACCGGCGATTCCACGCTTAATATGCTCGCGAGCTATGCGCACAGTGGGAACGGAGCGCTCTCCCAACAGATCTCCCTCGGCGAGGGCCTCGTCGGCCAATGCGCGGTGGAAAAGAAGCGCATTCTGCTCTCCAACGTGCCGCCGGATTTCATCTCAATCTCATCCAGTCTCGGTAGTGCGCAGCAAGTGAGCATCGTTGTGCTGCCCGTGCTCTTTGAGGGGCAGACCAAGGCAGTGATTGAGCTGGCATCACTTCAGAACTTTAGCGCGGGGTCTCTCGCGTTTCTCGAGTTGCTCACCCAGAGCATTGGCGCGGTGTTCCATACCATCGAAGCGACGATGCGCACCGAGGGGCTGCTCTCACAATCGCAGCAACTCACCGTCGAGCTGCAGAGCCGCCAGAGTGAACTTCAGCAGACCAACATGGAGCTTGGCATGAAAGCCAAACTCCTCGCCGAGCAGAACGCTGAAGTCGAGCGCAAGAACGCCGAGGTCGAACAGGCTCGCCGCGCGCTCGAGGAAAAAGCCGCCGAGTTGGCGCTCACCTCGAAATACAAATCCGAGTTCCTCGCGAACATGTCACACGAACTGCGCACACCGCTCAATTCCATCCTGATTCTTAGTCAGCAGCTCGCCGGAAACACCGGAGGCAATCTCTCGGACAAGCAAATCGAGTTTTCCCGCAATATCAACTCCTCCGGCTCCGACCTTCTCCATCTCATCAACGACATTCTGGATCTCTCGAAAATCGAGTCCGGCACCGTCACTGTCGAGGTCGAGGACATCTCTCTCAACGGCCTGCGCGACAACATTGACCGCAACTTCCGGCACGTGGCTGAAGCCAAGAATCTGCCTTTCCGCGTGGAGATGGCCGAGGACCTGCCTCGATATATGCACAGCGACCCAAAACGCCTTAACCAAATTCTCAAAAACCTGCTGTCCAACGCCGTCAAATTCACCGCCCACGGCCGAGTCGAGATTCGCATCGGCTATGCCACGGAGGGTTGGAGCGCCGAGCACCCGGTGCTCAATGCCGCCCCGCAAGTCCTATCCTTCGCCGTCGAAGACACCGGCATCGGTGTCGCGAAGGAGAAGCAACGGCTCATCTTCGAAGCCTTCCAGCAGGCCGACGCCGGCACCTCCAGGAAATACGGCGGCACCGGACTCGGCCTCGCCATCAGCCGAGAACTGGCCATGTTGCTCGGCGGAGAAATCAAGCTCGTGAGCGTCTTCGGACAGGGCAGCACGTTCACCCTCTACCTGCCGTTGCACTACTCAGGGCCAGAAATCGCCAAGATCGTGCGGGGCATCAGCCCTGTGGGCGAGAGGGACAAGGGGATCACTACCCTGCCGATCATGCGCGAAGAGCGTATCGAGGACGATCGCGACGAGATCGAAGAGAGCGACCCCGTCATGCTCATCGTCGAGGATGACCCACATTACGCCCGCATCCTTCTGGGCCTGGCTCGCGATAATGGTTTCAAGGGCATCGTTGCCTCCAAAGGCGCGCTAGGCTTTTCTCTTGCCAAGCAGTTCCATCCCATGGCAATTTCGCTCGATATTTCCCTTCCGGACATGCTCGGATGGACGGTGCTCAACCAGCTCAAGCTCGATCCTGCGACCCGACACATCCCTGTGCAAATTATCACTGTGATGGAAGAAGAACGCCGACACAGCCTTGCACACGGCGCGTTTTCCTACCTCGTCAAGGCGCCCACTACCGAAGGCCTGAAAATGGCGTTCGAGCGGATCAAGGACTTTGCTGGCCCACGCACGAAGCGGCTTCTGATCGTCGAGGATAACGACATTGAGCGGCAGGCCATCGCCGAACTCCTTGGCTATACGGACATTGAGATGGTGGCTGTCGCGACCGGCGGCGAGGCGCTGGAGGCAATGCTGGGCAAGTCGTTCGACTGCGTCGTGCTCGACTTGCGCCTGCCCGATATGAACGGATTCGACCTGCTGGAGAAAATGAACGCTGAGCCGGCCTTGGCGGACCTGCCAGTGGTCGTCTTCACCGGCAAGGAGCTCACCACCGCGGAGGAGATGCGGCTCATGGCGCTGGCCAAGAGCATTGTCCTCAAAGACGTCCAGTCGCCGGAGCGGCTGCTCGACGAGACATCCTTATTCCTTCACCGCGTCGTCACTGACCTGCCTGAGGAGAAGCAGAAAATGCTTGAGCGTCTCCATGGCTCCAATGAATTCCTGCGTGGCCGCAAGGTTCTTGTGGTCGATGACGACGCGCGCAACATCTTTGCCCTGACCTCCCTGCTCGAGAATCAGGAGATGGAGGTGATCAGCGCAACGAATGGCCGCACTGCCATCGACATCATTCAGAACACGCCTGATGTGAGCATGGTGCTCATGGACATCATGATGCCGGAAATGGATGGTTACGAGACGATGCGCGAAATCCGCAGCATTCACGAATTCCGCAACATTCCGATCCTCGCACTCACGGCCAAAGCGATGAAAGGCGATCGCGAGAAGTGCCTCTTCGCAGGCGCGAGCGACTACATCGCCAAGCCGGTGAACACCGACCAGCTGCTGTCCTTGATGCGGGTATGGCTATTCCAATCAGGGAATAAAGGGGGCATCAGGCCATGAAGATCGACAAGATCCCCTCATCGATCGGCGACCAGACGGAAGCTCCGCAATCCCGGCAGACCCCAACTCCCCTCTGTCCAGCGTCCATCTCTGACGGCGGCCCCATCAACATCCTGATCGTGGACGATGAACCGAAAAATCTCACCGTACTCGAAACTATCCTCGACGACCCCGGTTACCGGCTGGTCCGGGCGGAATCCGCCGAGCAGGCGTTGCTCGCCCTCGTCAGTGAGGAATTCGCTCTCCTCATCTTAGACATCCGGATGCCCAGCATGACCGGAATTGAATTGGCCCAGCTGATTAAGGAACGGAAGAAAACCGCCCGGGTGCCCATTATCTTCCTCACCGCTTACTATAATGATGACCAGCACGCGCTCGAAGGCTACGGCGCCGGTGCGGTGGACTACCTCAACAAGCCGGTAAACTCGGCCGTTCTCCGCTCGAAGGTCGCCGTCTTTGCGGAGCTGCATAGGAAAAGCCGCACCCTGCTCAACGAAGTGACCGAGCGCCGCCGGGCCGAGAATCGGCTACGCGAGCTGAATGAAACCCTGGAACAGCGGGTGACTGAACGTACAGAAGCATTGCGCCTGAGCGAGGCCCGGTATCGGGATCTCGTCCAGGCTCTACCCGCTTCCGTCTATACATGCGACCAACGAGGCCGCGTGGTGCTCTACAACCAAGCTGCGGTCGCCTTGTGGGGGCGCGAACCGGAGGTCGGCAAGGATCTCTGGTGCGGATCCTGGAAGCTCTACAGGCCGGACGGCACCCCGCTTCCATTGGACGAATGTCCGATGGCGGTCACGTTGCGTGAAGGTCGGGCAATACGCGGCCAGGAAATCGTCATCGAGCGGCCAGACGGGACAAGACGCCATGTGCTGCCTCATCCCGAGCCGATGCTGAATGCCGAGGGAGTGGTCGTCGGGGCCATCAACATGCTCATTGACATCACTGACCGCAAAGAGGCCGAGCGGGCGGTCGCTCATTTGGCTTCCATCGTGACGTCGTCGGTCGATGCGATCATCGGAATAGATTTGTTCGGCATCGTGACGAGTTGGAATCGCGCGGCGGAAGAATTATATGGGTATACAGCACATGAAATAGTCGGACAGCCCGTGAGCTGGATCATCCCCCCTCCCCTCCTTGACCAAGAATCCAGTATTCTTGAACAGATTAAGCGTGGCGTGACAATCGAGCGTTATGAAACGATCCGGCGTCGCAAGGGCGGGAGCGAAGTCATCGTTTCGTTGACCGTGTCGCCTGTGATCGATCCTCAAAAGAGAATCATCGGAGCCTCAAAAATCGCGCGGGATATTACCGAGCAGAAACGCATGGAGAATGCTCTGCGTCGAAGTGAACAGGATCTTTCCGATTTCTTCGATAACGCCAGCACCGGCCTGCACTGGGTCGGACCGGACGGGATCATTATGCGGGTGAACCAGGCCGAGCTGGATCTACTCGGATACAGCCGAGAGGAATATGTAGGCCATCACATCGCCGAATTTCACGTCGATCAGCCTATCATTCAGGATATCCTCGTCCGGCTGGCCGGTGGCGAGACCCTGCACGAATACCCGGCGAGAATCCGATGCAAAGACGGTTCGCTCCTCGACGTGCTCATCAATTCAAATGCTTTGTTCGAGGAGGGCCGGTTTATCCATACCCGCTGCTTTACCCGTGACGTGACCGACCGCAAACGGATGGAGCAAGCCCTGATCGAGAGTCGAGAGAGCTTGCGGCGTGCCCTGGAATTGGAACAGGCGGTGGTGAACAGTATGGGCGAGGGGCTCTACACAGTGAACAGCGAAGGGCTGGTTACTTCCGTCAACGCGGCTGCAACAAAGCTGTTCGGCTATACGCGCGAAGAATTGCTCGGGCGCAAGATGCACGACATGACCCACTACAAGCATCGAGACGGCAGCCCATTTCCAGCCGAGGAATGCGTGGGTCTCCAAGTGTTGCGCAGAGGAACGACACTGAGCAATCACGAAGATGTGTTCATCCGCAAGGACGGAAGTTTTTTCGATGTGATGTATAGTTCGTCACCATTACTAAACGGCGACAAGATTGCGGGCCTTGTCGTTGTATTTCGAGACATATCAGATCGGAAGCGCTCGGAGGAAGCGATTCTGGCGCGTGATCACGCCTTGACGTCGGCCAATCAAGCCTTGAAGAAACAGACGGCGGCGCTGGCCGAAGCCAACAAAGAGTTGGAAGGATTTTCCTATTCGGTCTCGCACGACTTGCGTGCGCCGTTGCGGACCATCGACGCCTTCAGCCGCATCGTGGAAGAAGATCATGGCCCTCATTTGAACGCCGAGGCGAATCGCTGCTTGACCATCGTCCGGAAGGCTGCCGCGCAGGCGGGCGAGTTGATCGACGATCTGCTGGAGTTTTCGAGACTGGGTCGCCTGGCCATGAGTGTCGGTTCGGTCAAGATGGGGGAGTTGGCACGGGAGGTGGCGGACGAATTGAAGCTCATACAGAAAGGCCGGAGTATCGATGTGATCATAAGCGACATGCCCTCCTGCCAGGGCGACCGGAGACTGTTGAAACTCGTCTGGACCAATTTGCTCACGAACGCCATCAAGTACGCCAAGCATCGGGATGAAGTCAGGGTCGAAGTTGGGTGGATGCCGGATGACGTGAGCGCAGAGGCGGTGACCTACTATGTCAAGGACGACGGTGTGGGGTTCGACATGAAATACGTGCACAAGTTGTTCAATGTGTTTCAACGATTGCATCGGAAAGAGGATTTCGAGGGCACCGGCGTCGGACTGGCTATCGTTCATCGCATCGTCTCCCGCCATGGAGGGAAGGTCTGGGCCGAAGGCATGGTTGAGGGCGGCGCCACTTTCTTTTTTTCCTTACGAAAGGCCTGAGTATGACGAACGGGACGGAGATTTTATTGATCGAAGACAATGCCGAAGATGTGGAAATCACATTGCGAGCGTTCCAGAAGTGTCAATTGTCGAACAAGATTCATGTGGTGCGGGACGGCGAGGAGGCATTGGAGTGTCTCTTCGGTACAGGGCGATACGCCGATCGCACTCTCTGCTCGCATACTCGATTGATTCTTCTCGACCTCAAACTCCCGAAGGTCGACGGCCTTGAGATCCTCCAGCGGTGTAAATCGGATCCGCGCACCAAGAACATTCCTGTGGTGATTCTCTCGTCTTCCAGGGAAGATCGCGATTTGATGGAGAGTTACAGTCTCGGCGTGAACAGCTATGTCGTCAAGCCGGTCGACTTTTCCCAATTCACCGAAGCGGTCCGACAACTCGGCCTGTATTGGATTCTGTTGAACCAGCTTCCGCTTGAACTGAGCTCCGAGGGGAAGGACTAAGCGCATGACCGATCACTTACACGTCTTGTTTGTCGAAGACAATCCAGCGGATATCGAATTGGCCATCCGGAAACTGCAGGAAAACGGTTTCGACATAAAGTGGCAGCGGGTCGATACGCAGGATGACTTCATGAACCGCCTGATTCAAGATCCTCCTGATATTATTATTTCAGACGATGCTATGCCGCGATTCAGTGCTGGTGAGGCGTTGGAGTGCTTGCGAGAAAGCGGGCTGACGATTCCCTTCATCGTCATGTCGTACGCCATCGGAGAAGAGGATGCCGTGCAGCTGATGCGCAACGGCGCGGAGGACTATCTCCGTAAGGACCGGATGGGCCGTTTGGGCGAGGCGGTGCGCCATGCATTGGACAAATGGCGGTTACGTGCGCAATACGCCGGAGCGCAGGAAGAACTGCGGCTCTTGAATCGAGAGTTGGAGAAGCGGGTCGTGGAGAGAACTGCCGAACTCGAGGCGGCCAATCGCGCGAAAGCTCACGAACTTTTCGAACGTCAACAGGCCGAAGGGCGGCTTCGCCAGCTGGCCGACACATTGGAAGAGCGGGTCAAAGAGCGAACACTGCAGCTCGCGACCTCTTACGAACGGCTCCGGGCCCTCGCCACAGACTTAACAGTCGCTGAATAGTCGGCGAGGCGCAGGCTGGCGACAGAGCTGCACGACTATTTGGCCCAACTGCTGGTCGTGACCCGCATGAAGGTAGGCCAGTTGTTGAAGCAGGATTACGATGTAGAAGTGCGGAACATGGTAGAGGATGTGGATCAGTTGCTCCATCAATCACTCGACTATACCCGGTCGCTGGTATCTGAACTTACCCCGCAGGCTCTGTACGAGCGGGGCCTTGGCGCAGCCCTCCGGTGGCTGGGGGATCAGATGCGTCGACAGCATATACTGAATGTCGAGGTGTCTGTCGACGAAGCCGATCTGCAACTTTCAGAGGCAGATGCGGTGCTGCTGTTCCAATCGGTTCGGGAATTATTGTTCAACGTGCTCAAACACGGACAAACCGATCGGGCGGTCGTTTCGATGACCTTTGCCCATAATGTATTATCCCTCACTGTGTCGGATCACGGATGCGGCTTCGATCTCGAAAAATTGCGCAACGATCGTTCCGATCGGTTCGGCCTGTTGAGCATTCGAGAGCGCATGATGGACCTGGGTGGGGGATTCGACCTGCAATCGGAACCGGGCAAGGGAACGGTTGCGTCGCTCCATCTGCCCTGCACCTCGTCCGACGTGGGCACCGAGGCATCAGCGGTCGAAGGGGAGCCGTCGGTTGCCTCAGAAGGCGCAGTATGTGGGGGACACTGCCATCCGAGTGTGTCCGTCGACAATCTCTCCCACGAGAAAACATCGACCGCCGTGCGGATACTGATTGTCGACGATCACCAATTGGTGAGAGAAGGTCTTCACTGTCTTTTGAAAGAATACGGTGACTTGAACGTGGTCGGGGAGGCGTCTACGGGGAAGCAAGCGCTTCAATTGGTCGGTACGCTGATGCCGGACGTCGTAATTATGGATATGCAAATGCCCGGTTGGAATGGGGCTGAAGCGACGAGAAAGATCTTGAATCAATACCCCTTAATCACCGTCATTGGACTCTCCGTTCAAACTGATCCGCACATTGGCCAAGCCATGCTCGATGCCGGTGCCTCGGCATTCTTACCGAAGGAAGCGGTCAACACGGACCTCTACGCCGCCATTCGTCACGCGGTTAGTCGTCCAATATCTCCTAAGCTCCCCTAATCAGGGTCCCCCGCTGACGAGTTGGCGGCAAGTAGAAGTGATTTCGTCGATCGCCGAAATTCCTCGATGCTAGCAAGGAATGGAGGGGTCCGTAGTCCCTGGCTCTGGTTGCACTTCTTAGGCAGGGGGCCTCTTTCCCATAATGAAACTGACGAGCGCGCTGATGAGAAAGACGACAAACAGCACATAGGCGATCTGAGTCGCTGTCCCCGCCACTCCAGAGACGCCCAGGAGCCCCGCCACTAGCCCAACGATAAGAAATGTAATGGACCAGCTCAACATTATTGCACCTTCTCTGACGTTGGCGAACAAGTTCAGCGGTCCGCCGTGCACATCCATTCCGACAATCGCTCTGACTTGTCCGCAGGCATTGATACAATTAGTCCCTCATCACATCTCTCCCGCTTGCATGTTACATTCGCCTGATTGTTCATACCGTTTTGACCTTTGAGAATTTATGGTGCGGTGGGACCGTCAGACCCACCGCACCTATGGTCATACATTCTCCACCGGGCATATAGGGATATTCGCCAGCTCACGTCACCTAAAACTTGTTGGAAATACCATCAATATCTCCAATCGTTCTCGATGCCCCATGTCAGCCTGCGATCATCACATTTTTGTCGGCATCGGCAGATCGGACAGCCATCTCACGGACGGCCTTTGGCCTAGTAGCCGGTGTCGAAATCCGGTGGTGTCGAAGCGCTCGAAAGCTTCCTTCCCTCTTTCAAAGGAAAAAGTGGGCATATCGAGCTACTTGCGTCCCGAATGTCCGACCGTCTCCGGTTCTTTCGTTTGGGAGGATCGGTACCATTCATCTGCCCATTTGCTGACCTCGTCTTTTCGGTCAGCATACCGTTCCTGCATCAGCCCCTTGAACTTGTCATAATCCCCCTCCACTGTCTTGAGATCGTCGTCCGTGATCTTGCCCCACGTTTTTTTGAGCTCGCCCTTGAATTGATTCCACTTACCCTTGAAATGATCGGCGTTCATGTTGCTCCTCCTTTGGGTTGTAAGATGAAGGGGTCCCGGCGTCAGACACGTCGGAACTCCTCTGGTTGATAGAACGTCTCCGGCTATGTCCGACGTCGAGGGAAGTCATCTTGAGAAGAAACGCGGCGAGGCTCACTTCCAGTCCTGACTGATATTTGACTGTAGGAAGTTTCATCGATGCCTCCCTGATATCTTCATGTGTTTGCCCTCTCATCGTACTGATGATGTAGGTATACCGCGGCCATGAAAGAGAGAGGACTGGGTTGTTCCCTAGTTTTTGACGAAGGCAACTACAGGTCTTAGTGATTCAATACGATTCAGGCATTCCCGCTGAAAACAGGCTCGTCCTGAACTGCTCCAGTTCCACTCCCCAGATCTCGTCACAAGCTTCTGCTTGAGCGTCCTTGGGTCATAATTCGCTGCTCCGCTTTGTACCAATCCTCCAGATCATGCCCATCCTTCCGCCCACGCTGTTCATACCGTGCATATGCTAATTCTGCGACTCGTGTTTGATCTTTGCCAGATACGATTGTAGATTGAGTGTCTCTAGATGCATCCGTTTCCTTGTCTCGTTGTGTCTCTTCTTCTGCTTCCACAGAGGACCGGTTACGCATGGAAGGTTTTGAGGGATTGTTTATGGTATCGAATTGTGGTTTTCCCCTGAATGTTCCTGCGTTTGTCTTTCCATGTAATGTTCCTCCTCACGACATGGTTATAGGACACCCTCCGGCTCTCCGTTCCATTGAATTCATGACTGCACCGGCTCGAAAGTGTCTGAATGGACATGATCTCATCCGCCGTAAGCGGCCTCATGAGTTATGGTTCGAGTCGCGTGACCGAGAGGGTGTGGCCTTCGGATGAGATCTCGGCTTCGATCTTATCCCCTGGGATGACCCTGCTAAGGATTTCAGTGTCGTCACTCAGTTCGAGACGTACCTCTCTTCCTGCTTGATCTGTGATGACATAGACCTTGTCTACGATATCGAGTGTGTCCACGCCTAAGGGATCCTTGGTCCTATGAAATCCCCCTTCGACCTGAGCCACTTCGCCTGTCACAATCGTGGGAGCTGAAGATTCCGAAGGAGCCCGGGCTTCCACACGATTTCCCAGAACCAGGATAAAACAGGCAGTGACAATGGCCATGGCCGCATTGGTCAACGTGAGGCATCTCATCTACCCCTCCTTCTGAGCTGCAGGCAGTCCTCCTTCCTGCATCAGGAGGATGCTCCCCGTTTAGGTTCCGCTGGAGAATGTTGAGACCAAGCCCGTAGCCTCCGCCTCCCTCTCGCAGACGGTACTTATCGCCTGTTCATACACCCGGAGATAGTCCTGCGCCATTCGTTCCACGCTGAACTGCTGCTCGAAGGCAAGACGACATCGTCGACGATCGATTCCAGGAATCCCTTGGACGGCTGCCGTCATCTCGTCGAGCCCCTCGCAGACGAACCCCGTCTCGCCGTCATCAATGAGCTCAGGAATAGATCCACGCCGATACGCCAACACCGGCGTGCCGCAAGCGAGTGCTTAAATCAACACAAGCCCGAACGGTTCCGGCCAGTCGTAGGGACAGACGAGCGCCATGGCATTCCCCAGAAAATCGTTCTTTTCGGCGTCCGTTATCTCCCCGAGGTACTCGATTAATGGGTGAGAAAGCAACGGCTCGATTTCGGCCTG
>DATHTZ010000798.1:0-2576 GCA_035462675.1 Nitrospiraceae bacterium
ACGATCGCAGACAGGCTCGTGACTGATTTACTCCGTCTTGGCTTTCAGTTCTTTGGCCTCGCCTTTGATTCGCTCTCCGGCTGCCTTGGTTTGTCCCTTCGCCCGTTCCATTTCGCCTTTCACGTTATTCCCTTTCGCCTCTTCCGTGAGGGCTTTCGCTTCCCCCTTGGCCTTCTCAGCGTTCGCGTTCGCTTTTCCCTTCGCGTCTTCAACAGCGGCCTTCACCTCATCGGCTTGGGCAACCTGCTGCATTCCAACGAACACGAATAGAAATGCCATTTCGACAATCATGAATCTGCTCATGTGAACCTCCTTGTTAAAACTGAAACACATGGAACCTGCACTTGGCTAAGCATTAAAAGTCGGCTGCGGCAAATTCTCGCGTCGCTCACCTGCAGACGTTCACTAGAACAATGACTACTCAGTTCCTCGGGCCGAGCGAATCGACAGCGTATGATTCTCAGGGTTCACCTGCGCCTCAATACGATCCCCCTTCTTGATTTCTCCCGTCATCTGGGTCGTTTTATCTGTATGCAAACGGACTTCTTTACCATCCTTCACCTTGACGAAATAGTTCCCGTCTTCGACGCGGAACAGTTCGCCCGCGATGGTCTTGGCGCCTTCTGCGCGGGTACTTCCCTTCTTATCGTCCACGTTCTTTTGCTTGTCATCATCAGACTGAAAGCCTTGCCGATCAGTTTGAGAGTCCGTTTTCATAACGTCTGAGGCCCCAGGCACATTCCCTGCCTGCGCCGCATTGGACAGCCCGAGGAACAGCAAGAACCCACACGACGCGACACCGACGATTTTTGAAATAGATCCCATAGATGCCTCCTCGGTTAGGTGTGAACAATATATATATGACGATACGCTCTCCGGGGTCTTGCTTTCTGAGAACTTTTGAGCACACTGAGGAAATTTCCGGCGGTATGATCACTATGCTTCAGACTGTGCGATGGGTGTCAACCTCCCAGCCGCCACCTCGCGAAGGGTAATCGCTTCGCGATATGAAGCAACGGATCGGCTCCGAAAGGAATCGGGACTTTACTTGATGCGAACGAGGCTTAGATCAGCGCCACATGTTTCCATTCGAGCCAGAAAGGCAGGTCAGGCCTGATGCCCAAACTCACCACCTCTCTCGTCACGCCTATCACAGAATTCACGCTCGCGTGTGATCGACTCCTGAACGGCCCCATCACGCGCGACGCGTTGACCAAGGATGAGCTGGACATTCTGAAAATGTGTGTTCAGCGACTCACAGAGAAATTTTTCAACTAAAGGAGTCTTGGGCCGCCCGACATAGGCCCGCCGGTGATGCTTCCTCCGGGCGCAGGTGCAGTAGAGTAAAGATGCATTGGAAATCGCCAGGGAAAAACTGTGATCGCACCCCCCTCTACTCCATGAGTGTCTGCAGTGAGACCTGGGCGGAATCTGAAGTTGGATCGGCTCCGAAAGGAACCGGACCTTTGTGTTGTCTTGACCCTGCCCACGCTCACGCGCGCGCGGGTGACGCTTACTGTTTGTCCTCATGGAGATCGATGACTTCCCCCGTCTCATTCACTTCTATGGTCACTTGAGCGCCGGCGGTAATATTCTTGAACATGCGGCTCTCGGGTTTGAGTTTAAAATTCTTCTCACCGCCTGAGGTCGAAAGTGTCATCCGAGACGTGGCATTATCAATCGATGCGAGCGTACCGGAAATGAAGCGATGAGCCTTCTCGGACTGCCCTTTCATATGGGCATCTATGACCATGTTGCCTTCGTTGACCCAGAGCGTCATTTCATCCCCGACTTTGGGCACGCCATGACCATGCCGAACGGCCGCCGCTTCAGTCAGAGTGAGCGTAGCGCCCGTAGATGTCTTGACAGTATAGAGACCGGACTTCATATCAATCACGACTCCCTCGACCTTTTGATGGCCAGCTTTCATATGAGCGATATCTTCGGGATCCGCAAGATCAGATTGCGCGTTCAAAGGGAACAGCAGCACGGCGACGGGTATCACGAAAAGTGAGAAGAGCGAAAGTATCTGACGAAGCATGGTATCCCCCTCCATTGTTTGACTGGCGGCCTTAACTGGCCCAGTTTACGGTAGTAATCAAGTCCAGAATGTATAAAAGTCGACACCCTGAGCTTGCCGACTTTGAGGGCCCTTTTCAGGAATCCAGCGAACTGGTAGTGATCCGCACAACCCAGCCAGCCCGTTGAATGGGGCGCGTCTAACGTAACGTTTGTGCCATTATCGTGTGGGCGGAGCCGCAGCCGTGGTGCCGCCGTGGGAGTGGCGGAAGGGGAACAGGGGAGCGGTCCATCACGGACCGGCTCTTTCCTCACTCCCTCCCATTAGTCATGGGCTTCTCTCCGGTATTCCACTTACTGCTGCAGCGTCGTAATCCGGTGTCGAGACGCGGCGGAACCGAATGATCGTTGAGGAGCCCTCGGTCGAATAGATGTGTAATCTCACGTCTGCTCCCGCCCTCTCGATCATTACGCGGCCCGGACGGGAAATACTTTGGTACTCGTGTTCCTGTGTACTGTCGTTCTGGCGTACAATAATCGACAACACTTCGTCTGTG
>DATHTZ010000799.1:0-3588 GCA_035462675.1 Nitrospiraceae bacterium
GTGGAAAATTTTTATCCACATGACCTTCCTCGGCTCGGCCATCCTCCTTGCGTGGACCGATAAAATCATGCAGAAAGATCGCAAGCAATGAGACGATACCCAACGTGCGTAGGCCGTCATGGATAATGTGGTTAGACCGCAAACGAGGAGATGGCATCGGTCCAAGAGTAATCCATCGGGATGGTGGGCCGGAGTGTGGGCATAGCAGATACCTGCTACGTCTGCCGATAATCACGGGGCGGCGATCTACTGCCAGGCCGGTGTCAATCCACCCTTCGCATCCTGCCAATGAGGCGTCCAGGCGAGGGCGACGAGTTTCACAGCGATGTTGGCTTTGGTGGGTTTGAGAGAGACGGTTTCGAGTTTCTCGTTGAGGGGATCGGTCGCGGCCGCAAAGGCATCGGTCTCCGTCTTAAACTGGGATTCGAGGTCGGCCAGTTGTTGTTCCAGCGCCGAGACGTTCTCTTCGGCTTGCCCCACATCCTTCGATTCCTTGATCGCACGTCCAGCTCCGCGAATCGCCGTGGTCGCTCGGCCGATGTTCGTTGCACTGACGGTTTTTCTTCCGAGAAACGCCCCAAGAATCGAGGCGCCCACAGAAATCGCCGCTTGCATTTGACTCGAACGAGATTCCGCTTGCTGCCGCTCGACCATTTGTCCTGCACGCCTGATCCGATCTTGCAGCGCGGCAATCTTCGGTGCGTACTTTTGACGCAGGTTGTCCGATTGTTTGTCCCGTGCCTCACGGCCGGATTGCTGCAGTCGCACACGGAAGTTTCGCTCGGATTCGCCTGGCATGGAGACTTCTTTTGTACTGGGGCTCTTAAAGAGATCGACTTTCTGATTTCGGAACAACCAGCCGGAAAAATCCTTGTTCCATGTCTCATAGCTTTTCGCTTTGCTTGCTGCGCTGGGAACTGCGCCGAACTGTGCACTGTCTGAGGGCGCCGACTCCAGATCAGCCAAGGCCAAGCCCGCTTCCACGGCATGATCCCAGTCCACCGCCACCGCACCGTCCGAGATGGGCGCAAGCGCGATCACATCCTGTGTCACATCGACGTCGGCCTTGCTGTCTGATACCCGCACCTGCGCTGCACCGAGCAACATTGGCTGGTAGGTCAACGCGGTGCCACTCGGTTGGCTCCCTCGGACAGGAATAAAATGCTGCGGCACATCGGGGGGAAGCATGGGACGTGAAGCGTGAGGTGTGAGGCGTGAAACGTGAGGGGCTGGGTACTTCGCCTCGCCCCTGACCCCTAACCCCTTACCGGCTTTGAGCGGATCCATGAGTGTCTTGATCTGCGTCCGCGTCAATGGTCCCCGAAGGTATGAGAGCGTCCATCTCGTCTGAAAGACTTCCGGCGCATCTTCATGCACATTGTTCAAGAGAAAGACTCGATTGCCCAGGCCGGCCAGAGTCTGTTCCATTCGCTGTTTATCGAACTTCTTTCCGCCACTTGCGGCGGCACCTTCTAATCCTTCCAGCACACGTGCCTTGTCTCGTTCGGTTTGCAGACGTCCAATGAACCAGGTGCCGGTATTCGCCAACCCTTTGTAGTCCAGATCGACGGGATTCTGTGTCGCCAATACTACGCCCAGGCCAAATGCGCGGGCCTGTTTCAGCAACGTGAGCAAGGGCTGCTTTGACGGCGGATTGGCGACGGGCGGGAAATAGCCGAAGATTTCGTCCATATAGAGGATGGCACGCAGGCTTGTTGTCCCAGACTGCGCCCGCACCCAGCTAAGCGTTTGGCTCAACAGCAATGTGACAAAGAACATGCGTTCCGCATCGTTGAGATGTGCGATCGAGAAAATGGCGAGCCGCGGTTTGCCGCCAGGCGAATGGAGCATCTGTCCGACGTCGAGCGCCTCACCTTCCAACCAGGCAGAAAATCCCGGCGACGCTAATAAGTTATTCAGTTGCATGGCGAGGACAAAGCGTTCCTTCGAGGGATAGAACGAATCCAGATCAAGCACACCTATCCTGGAAACTGCCGGTGTCTGGATCTGCTGAATCAACGTGGCCAGATCCAGATCCTGTCCCGCCTTCCATGTGTGGCCAAGAATCGTCGAGAGCAGAATGTGCTCGCGACTCTTGATGGGATCGGCCTCGACGCCAATAAAACCCAACAAACTCGTCACCGTCGTGCCGATTCGCTCGCGCAGCATCTCAGGATCGTCCAGAATCTCCTGTGGGGGCGCTGCAAAGGATTTGAGGATGGAGACGGGAATGCCTGCGTTACTGCCAGGTGTATAGACCACCACATCGGCCGCATCGCGGAGCTTCTGAATCCGCTCGCTACTCTGGCCCCAATCCCCCAAGCCTTTCTTCCACATGTCGGCTTGCTGGGTCGCATAGTCCGCAGGCAAGAGACCCTTCTTGCGGGCATCGTCCTCATTGACCCATGGTGCGAAGTCTTCCCCGCGTAGTTGCGGAAAATTCAACATCAGATTGGCGAGATCGCCCTTCGGATCGATGATCAAGGCGGGAATCCCATCGATTGCCGCTTCTTCGAGCAAACCGATGCAGAGACCGGTCTTCCCGCTGCCGGTCATTCCGACGCAGACGGCGTGAGTGACCAAGTCTTTGGAGTCGTAAAGCAACCAGCCGGGCTTCGCCTGTTTTGCGGCCAGATCGTATGGCCGACCCAGATAGAACACACCGAGCTTTTCAAAATCCTCAGTCGCACCAGCCTGTTGAAAAGATTCCGTCGGTCCGGCGCCCGCCTTCGTCTGACCAAGTCTTTCTTTTTTAGATGGCATAGGACGTCACATCCTTGATGTCATAGAGCAGACGTCCCTGGTTTCTGTTCGCCGGATTGGATGGCCGGTTGAAATAAGGTACGCCGGATTGTCCGAAGCTCTGCCTGGTCGGTCCCTCCGCAGAAACGACAAGAAACAGGCGGCATTTTACGGGCGAACCATTGTTGCTGCAAGCAGAAAAGGGCGTGGGATCTGTCAGTCGATCGATGTAAGCGGCTGGCCCTGGTACAGGGTTGACTCCATTGACCAAATCCTAGAATGAAAGCTAATATCCCCTCGCTAAAATAACCCAACTTTCTAGGAGGACGTATGGCTGAAACCCCTGATGTCTATGCCGACCAATTTCAACTCAACCTTGGGCCGCTAGGGTGCACACTGAATTTTCAAGTCTCCGGAGCCAATCCAGTCGCCCCAGGTTCTCCGCCGCCAATTGAACGGGTTGCCACTGTTCGGCTGAGTCTTCAGCATTTAAAAGCCATGGCGTTCATTTTGCACAAGCAAATAGTGGGGTATGAAACCCAGGCGCAGGTGTCCACCGGTCTCCCGGTCGATGTGCTTCGAGCGCTGCAAATTCGGCAAGAGGATTGGGAAGCTTTCTGGCGTCCCTAACCCGCATTATTCACGAAGACTTCTACTGAACCGCCATACGCTGCTACGACAAGCCTGAAGGCGGGCGGGCTCGCCGCTCAGTCAGTCAACGTACTCCGTAGAGTACGCGTCCTTTCCTCGCACCTCCGCGCGCCCGCCTCGCGACGTGTCTGCGTGATTTCGTGACGAACCGCTATGGATCACCAGGGCTCGTGCCCGATCCGATTGGCTGGAACC
>DATHTZ010000800.1:0-4782 GCA_035462675.1 Nitrospiraceae bacterium
TCTCTCGCAAGACCGATACGGAAGCGGCCACTCGCGATCTCGCGGATGCCGTCATAATGCAACTCGGTACGGCTCCCATCGATCTGGTCTTTGTCTTCTTTTCCGCCCACCATTCGGCCAACGCTTCTATGATCTCAGTCATGCTGCAAAGGGAACTGCGAGCGAAGGTTTGTCTGGGCTGCTCTGGTGAAGGTGTCATCGCCGGGTCCGAAGAGATCGAAACCGCAGCAGCCATGACGGTTTTGGCGGCGTGCCTTCCCGATGTCAGACTGACTCCGCTGCAGCTCTCCGTGTCTCAGCTGCAGGATCAAATCCGCATGCCTGGGTGGCCGGAACCGGGACTCGAAGATTCGACCTTTCTCCTCTTTGCCGATCCATTTTCGACGCCGATGCAGGAAGTCCTGTCCCTCATGACCGACCGATATCCCCATGGGAAAGCTGTCGGGGGCCTTGTCGGTGGAGGCCAGGAATTAGGAGAAAATCAGCTGCTTCTCAACGATCAGGTCTTCGACGGAGGCGTGGTGGGGGTGCAACTCACCGGAGCGATCGCCGTACGAACCGTGACCTCGCAAGGCTGCTGTCCGATCGGTGAACGGTTTGTCGTGACGCGAGCGGAGCAAAATCTGATCTATGAACTGGGTGGGGTCTCGGCCTTGAAACGACTCCAAGACGTGTTCGAATCCATGGGGGGATCCCAACGCCGCAATGCCCACCGCGCGTTGCATCTGGGAATCGTGATTGATGAGCACGGGAGTCATTTCGAGCGGGGAGACTTCCTCGTTCGGAACCTCATCGGAGCGGATCAACAGGCTGGAGCCGTTGCGATTGGAGACGTGGTTCAGGAAGGCCAGACCGTGCAGTTCCACCTTCGCGATGCGAAGTCTGCAAGCGACGACTTGCACGTTCTTCTGGCTGCGGATCGAAAAAAACACCAAAGTCCCCCACTCGGGGCCCTCCTGTTCAGCTGTTGCGGGCGTGGAGAGGGACTCTTCGGTCAGCCCCATCACGATAGCGGAGCCGTGCAAGAACGGCTTGGCCCCATCCCGACTGCGGGATTCTTTGCGCAAGGCGAGATCGGTCCGGTCGGAGGGCGTAATTTTCTGCATGGCTACACGGCGAGTGTGGTTATTTTCTCCGAGCCTGACTCACGCAAGAAACATCAGTGACGACAGCATATTCATGGAGTGTTCGAACAGAATCGCCGGCTCAGGTGTCGGCAAGGTTTTCCCCGCGCAATAATTACTGTATTCCGTTGTCGTCGGTCATTGTCGTTGAGTGACCCACGATGAAGAAAGGAACCATCATGCCGTTTCAGGAAGCAGGTGCCAAAGGGAATGAAGTCACGACGTCATCAGGATTGCAGTACGTCGATCTCACGATCGGAACCGGAGCGACAGCAGAGGCGGGACAGACCGTCACCGTGCATTACACCGGCTGGCTAGAAAATGGGAAGAAATTCGACAGTTCCGTGGACCGGGGCCAACCGTTTTTATTTCCACTGGGTGCTGGGCGAGTCATTAAGGGATGGGACGAAGGTGTCAAGGGTATGAAGGTGGGAGGGAAGCGAAAGCTGACCATTCCATCCAAGCTCGGCTATGGCGCACAGGGAGCCGGCGGCGTCATTCCGCCGAATGCCACCTTGATTTTTGATGTTGAGCTACTCGGTGTCCGATGATTGAGCCGACTCGTATGTCAGCACGATCATGATGAGACAGACTCCTCTCATCCAGCAACATCGTGCAAGCGGCGCCAAACTCGTCGATTTTGCCGGATGGGAGATGCCCATCCAATACAGCGGTGTTGTAGACGAGTACCATACTGTCCGGTCCCATGTCGGGCTCTTCGATGTGAGCCATATGGGGCGGGTGCGAATCGCTGGAACTGGCGCTGTCTCCTTCCTCCAGCGAGTCACAACCAATGATGTGGGCAAACTCGCCGTTTCTCAAGCCCAGTATTCTATGGTCTGTAATGAGAACGGCGGCATCAAAGACGATGTCTTCGTCTATCGGCTCGCCTGGGACGAGTTTCTTTTGTGCGTGAATGCTTCGAACCGAGAAAAGATTCTGTCGTGGCTAGAATCACAACTTGTGCAGGATAAGACGGTTCGGCTCGAAGACCGATCAGTTGAATTGTCCCAGCTTGCCCTTCAAGGTCCCAAATCTCGCGAGTTGCTCATGAGTCTTGGCGGGACCGGGCTTGAAGGACTCAAGCTCCATCACATCTGTAACGGCTCAATCGGCGGCCTGTCTTGCTTGTCGGCCCGAACCGGCTACACCGGTGAACTCGGCTATGAAATTTATATCGGCGCAGACAAGGTCGGACGTCTCTGGGATCTGCTCGTCGACAAGGGGCAGGCCTGGGGACTCAAGCCTGCTGGGCTCGGTGCGAGGGATCTCCTCCGGTTGGAGATGGGCTATCTGCTCTATGGCAATGACATGGGTGAAGACACGACGCCGCTCGAAGCCAATGCAGACTGGACCGTTAGCTTCCAGAAAGGCGAATTCGTCGGCAGCCAGGCACTTTTGGCACAGAAACAGGCCGGAGTCGCTCGCCGATTCGTTGCTTTCGAGCTTCTTGAGAAAGCCGTGCCCCGCCATGGATTCAGAATCATCGACCCCACAGACTCCCAACCAATCGGCGACGTGACGAGCGGCAATCTCTCGCCGCTTCTCCAGAAGGGCATCGGGTTGGGCTACGTGCCTTCGTCCCATTCCAATCCGGGAACGCCTCTCGCCATAGAAATTCGTGGGAAGACGGTTCCAGCCATCGTTGTGAAACCGCCGTTCTACAAGAAGCCCAAGAATTAATGGCGCTCGGCACAAACAGGACCAGAGGTCGCGCCCGTTCTATTTCGTGCTATACACCTAGGCTATAGGCTATCGGACCCCATGACCAAAAACATTTATACAGGCATCGTGGTGAACTTAAACGTCGATACCGTCACGCTGCCCAATGGCCTCACGGTCGACTTGGAAGTCGTGCGCCATCCTGGAGCAGCCGCGGTGGTGCCGCTGAAAGACGATGGCACGGTCATCTTGATCAGGCAGTTCCGGCATGCGGCAGGGGGGTTCATCTACGAAATCCCAGCGGGGAAACTTCATCCTGGTGAGGACCCCAGAAACTGTGCGGCGCGAGAACTTGAAGAAGAAGTCGGATACAGAGCCGGCAGGCTTGATCTTCTCTCCAGCATCTTCACCGCGCCGGGGTTCACCGACGAAGTCATCCACATCTACAAGGCGACCGGGTTATCGACAGGGCGACAACAGCTCGACCGTGACGAGGTCCTCGAGGTGATCGAGATGCCTCTGTCGGAAGCGATCAGAATGATTGAGACTGGAGCGATCAGAGATGCCAAGTCGATCGTTGGACTACAAGCGGTCTATCTTCGAAGCGGTCCCAGGTAGGAAACGCCAAAGGGGCCTACCGCACTAAGCAGGAGACCCCTCAAGCTAACTAGCCTCGCCAAAAAATGACGATTACTTGCCGTCTTTCTTCTTCTCGTCCTTCTTCTCTTCGCCGAAGGTATCGGTGAACTTGCCGTCTTTCTTCTTCTCGTCCTTCTTCTCGTCACCGTACACGAGGACGTGGCCGCCCTTCTTTTCATCCTTCTTGTCCTTGCCCTCTTCGCCGGCGAAGGCCGGAGCGCTGAACGTCACTGCCACTGCCACTGCCATGATTGCCATCAACATGCTCTTCATAATAAATCATCCTCCGTTAATATTTGAATATTGTGCCATCCATCGGCACTCGTTGAGAGTACTGCTGAGCAAGCTTGATGCCGCATCATTGATGTCAACGTCTTATTAAGTTTATCAATCTGTTATGTATGCTCTTCGAACTACATCGCACTGCTGAACCTTTGTTTTTCTGTGGCAGAATGGCTGGAGGTCGGCTAAACCGCCTCATAGTTGGAATGGCGCACCTCTGTCGAGACCGAGGCTGTTCACGCCAAACGATTCCATCTCCACTGAGATGGTGACGACGATTACGATGAAGAACCAGGCGATCCATATGGCAAAATCGATGAGGAGAACTATTGTGCAGTCATCACAGGGGACTCTGTCCGGCCAACGGCTCACGGATCGCATTAGGCCAGGAGTTCGTATTCTCTTCGTCGGTATCAATCCAGGGCTTCGTTCAGCCGTCACCGGGCATCATTTCGCTGGGCACTCCAACCGTTTCTGGAAACTCTTGTTCGAGTCGAAGCTCGTGTCCGAACCACTCACGCACCAAGACGATTGGCGTCTTCCGGATTGGGGGCTCGGGCTGACAAACATCATCCAACGGCCCAGCTCGGGTGTCGATGTGCTTAAGCCACAAGAGTATACAGCTGGGAGAAAGAGGCTCGTAGCCGCAGTGAAACGCTATCGCCCTCACATAGTCGCCCTGCTGGGTGTCACGATCTATCGCTCGTTATTCCCAGAATACCGGACCGGACGAATCAGCCTCGGGCTGCAAGACAAGACCTTGACCGACCGGCCTGTTTTTGTCTTGCCGAATCCCAGCGGTCGGAATGCCCATTATTCATATCGAGCGATGCTCATGGCATTCCGCGCGCTGCGCAAGGCAACAAATAAGCCTCTTCTTGGAAGGACGAAGGGGGCGATCGCGGTAGGAGGCTCGAGTCAGCCGTAGTAAATTTCTCGCGAGCAATGATATACATGCCATGTTGAATTGGTACATGGATTGCCGTATTTCGCAGATCGCGCTTGTAGGTTCCCCTTCAACTGCTAGAGGAATATGAAGTATACATTCCTTGTTCTGCTTGGCTGTTGGATTTTG
>DATHTZ010000801.1:0-1566 GCA_035462675.1 Nitrospiraceae bacterium
CTGCTCCTACTGAATAGTCTCCACACAAACCCGATGTCGTCCAATCGCTGCCGCCGATTCGCAAGGAGGCGGCTCTTCCCCATCCGTTGGTGCGAAACCCACTGGCCCAGAATGGGATGCCCCGACCAGCCCTGCGGCACATTGCAGTGACCGTGCTGGGCCTTGAAGGCCACCAATTCTCCAAACCGTTCATCCCAATTGCTGCCGATCTGATCGACGATCTGCGTCGTAATGGAGTGACGCAACGTATCGAGTAACACGCTCGGCCCAAGCACCTCTACTCTGTCTCGAAAGGCTTTGTCGTCGTACCCTTTTGTCCGACCGCGCCCCTCTCGCATGTGCCGAATTATTTCGGCCAGCACCTCATCGTGCTCTTGCAACGCCTGGAGGACCGCCCACACTTCATCGAATTGTGCACGAGCCACCGCCTCCTCAATAGTTTCTCCGTCGACTTGCTCAAGGAACAGCGGTACCAGCACATAGCCTGTCGTCTTTTGTGTGGCGGGACTCTTCCGCATGGCGCGTCCCGTCGCTTGGACTATATCCACGAGGCTCCGTTTGGGCGTGAGGAACGCGACCATATCCACCGCTGGGACATCGACCCCTTCAGTCAGGCAGCGGGCGTTAGAAATAAGCGTGTTCTCGCCTTCGGTAAACGCCCGCATGATGGGGTCTCGCATTCCACTCGCCATCATGCCGTTCACGTGGAATGCCTGTAAGGCTGGCACATGTGCTTCGATGCCTTCTGGCCCGTGAGCCGTGAACGATGCGGCGGCGGCCACCGATTTTTGGAAGGTAATCACTTTCCTCATACGATACTTCTCAATGGCGTCTTTGATTGACAGTTGGTTCGCCACTTGTCTGGCCTTCACGTCATCTTCTTCGACCTTCACCGCGCCGCGCCGAAGCAGCTCATCGTTGACCATTGCGCTGGTCACGACTGAAATGATCACCTTGTATCCACAGATCATCTTCTCTTGCACCGCCTGGGCAAACGACAACTGATAGGCCACGGGACCGTAGGCCTCTGGCACATCCATTGAGTACACCAGCGCGGCCTCACCCTCTTTGTCCCGTTTGCTTACATCATAGTGGCGTGGCGTGGCGGTCATGCACAGCCGCTTCGCGATCCTGAGATTGACGTCTTTGAGCGCGAACCCAAACTGCCCTCCTTCGCGACCAGCAGTCTTGTGGGCCTCGTCGAAGATGCCGAAGTCAAAGCGCGTGTCCTCGGCCATTCCCGAAGCGACCACGCGTGTTGACTGGTAGGTCGAAAAGATCACCTTGACCCCGTCGGTCTGCCGATCAAGGAACGTTCGGACTGCATCGCGGTCGGTGGTGACGGGGAAATCGACATCGGCTTGGTGCAGGGCCAGCGCATCGGCGCGGTCCGCCACCGTGGGATCGGAACAGACGCAGAGGAACGATGGATTGTGCCAGCGCGTCTCTTTCAACCATTCGTGAAGTGTCTGGCTGATGAGGGCAAGGGAGGGCACCAGAACCAGAATCTTCTTGCTGCCGAGTTGTTCCGCAGCCCACAGCGCCACCAGGGTCTTGCCAGTACCG
>DATHTZ010000802.1:0-3497 GCA_035462675.1 Nitrospiraceae bacterium
CCTTCCCAGGCCTCAGCGCAGCCCACGGTCAAAAATCCGGCGCACACCGTTGGCTCAGGAGCGACGATCACCAGGCCGACCAAGGGAGAGGTCAGGGGAAAAACGGCCGCCCACGGCGCCGGAGTCTCCGGTAAGATTTTCAGATGACGCACCGACGCCGGCTTCGGTAAGGTGTTCAGATGGCTTGACAGGTGCCGGGCATCCAGATTTTCACACGGGCATAGCGTCATGAGCTTGGAGAGAGGGTGCGGGGCTGAAGATCGACGGCTCTTTTCAGGGGGAAGACGACAGGTGGGGTCTTTCCGACCCGATGCAAGTAGGCCAAACCTGGCTGTCTTGGTGTCCGCGAGGATAGCCGTGGATACAGGCTTGTATACTGTCGCTTTGATGCGGGTAATCCTTGTCGATGGGACAGCACCTCGAATCCATCCTCGCTCAGTGCTGCATCCCTTTCTCGATGAATAACCCGCGGTTGATGTCACTGATACTGATTATCCCGACAAGCATGCCCTTGTCGACGACGGGCATGCGACGGAAGTTCTTGAGACCCATGTATGAGGCGGCTTCCAGAATAGGATCGTGAGGCGCGACCGTCATTGGATTCTTGCTCATGATGTCTTCGACTTTCCTACCAAGCACCTCGGGATACCCATCTTCCATCTCGACAAAACTCCGACTGTGTACGTTATCGTGAATATAGTCGCCATAGTTAGGATACAGTTGTATCAAGACATCGCGCAACGTCACCACTCCAACAAGCCGATTGTCTGCCTCGACCACAGGAAGGGATCCACAGTGACGGTGCATCATTTTCATCACGGCTGATCGGATCGTATCTGTCTTCTGAACCGTTACAATCCCGGTTGACATGACGTCTTGGACTAGCATGGTGGCCTCCTCTGGTGAATCAAACCGGAAATACTCCTCCTTCTAGCCCACCCCAGGGTGACATCAGCCACGAGAACCGCCACGGGTAGCCATCAAGAAAAAGGAAAAGAAAACTCTTTGTGGCGCCCATGATGGGCGATTTGGACGCCAACGATCATGATGTGCATGTGGTACCGAAAGACCCGCGCGCAATTGAGGGTCTTGAGCCTGCTCGACGTAGGCGAGGTGTACTCACCTCATGCGGTGGAACCTCGTATTTCAGCTTCCTGCCTCTCAACCGGTAGACCAAAGTCTTCCATCAGCGACCTCCTCTCTAAGGGTGAGAGCACAGTCACATTCTTCATACTCCCGCTTCCAACTTCGTGTCAATGAGGGAACGTCCTCTTTGGATTTGGAGGTGTTGACTGGGCTTGCCATGGGGGCGTAGGCTGATTTTGCTGGCAGTAACCACCTTTTCTTTCTGCAGGTGGTGGCCATGGTCCTCCGCGGTGCACAGATCCACCAGTGTGGCCAGGCCAGTTGTAGCCTTCTTTTCTCTCAATCTCTTCCTCACAATCTAGCCTGGTTATACGGTCGCGCGGGTTTGTTCACCTCAACTGACCTCGTCGGCATAGAAGGCCCGTGCCTCGAGGAGGTGCAGATCTGGACTGATTCTCATGGCTCGAAATCATTCTCTGAGACTCGCAACCAATTGCCCGATGCCGAAGAGACTTTCTATGTATCCGGTCATTGCACTGATCGTCCTGATGATGTTCACCTGGATCGTCGCGATGTGGAGAAGCCGGAACAGAGTTCCGATGAACAGGATCATTGGGAGGCGGCCTTGAGGCAGGATGTTGACCGACCAACGGCGAGTCCGCGATTGCAGCAGAAGCGCACATGCATCATGTGCGAGAAGGCCTGCCCTCACACGTACGTGTTCCGAAGCCCCAATGGAGGTGCCTATGACCTGTGAACGGTGCGGTGGAATGAGTGTGGCCATGCATTTCGAGGGGGACCATACCTGGGAATATGACGGGTGGAAATGCCTCATCTGTGGCAATATTACCGATCCGCTCATCATGACGAATAGGGATGCGCAAGCGCATGGGGCCATCGGACCGATGACTTCGATCGGGATGAGACCTGCGCGTGGCGCAGTCAGTCCAGGCCGGCACATAGGCGCAGCTCGGTCATAAGCCGACGTTGATCCATGAAGGAATCTTTCAGATTCACGGATCCATGCTGTCCACTAGGAGGTGCTGCCATGAAGACCTCGCTCACATATGGGCCAGTCCCTTTGTTGTCGGTCTTGTTGTGGCTCTCGCATTTGGCAATCCGAATATGCTGCCGAAACATCCGGGCTATCCGATGGGGAAATCAGTAGATCCCGTGAAAGGACAGCCCCACGCCAATGATCCGGGCCAGACGAACGCCTCGGGCGAGAACGCACTGGTTGAGTCGGCAATATGTGACGATGTCCATTCATCTCAGCATCTTTCAATCAATCAAAACGACCAACGGTTGCTTGAAAAACCGGGAGCGGGAATTCTTCCAAATGTTCAGGGGCCGAACATCAAGATCGAACCACCTGTGAAGGAAACCACCAAGACCATGGAAAGAATGCCGGGCTGAATGCACTCCTCACAGATCAAGAGTGTAGAGGTCGCCAAGGCAGAAGCCACAAATAATATATTGAAAGAGACTTGTGATGAGATTCTGAGACGCCCTCTGACTTTTGCCACAGAATTAACAGAGGTGGCCTGATGTGTGCTCAGGATGCCGAGTGCTCCTAGAGCCTGGAAATTTCTCCGTTCCGTCAAGTCAGGCATGAGAGGTCTCACCTTGTATATCTCACCAACTCTGCACTGCGAGCGGTTGACGAAATCAACTCGGCCACTACAATGCACGTGAACTCTTTCCTCTCTCTTGCTGGAGGCCCGACTTTAAAACAACACGGGCGACCTCCTACTAGGAGGTCGCCCGTGGATAGCACTGAGGACGCCAACAGTCTCTCTCTTCTAACCGGCCAGATTTGTGGCCAGCCCACCGAAACCAACAGTGCGCCTTAGTATGGAATCACGTGCAAGCAGTCCTTGCTCTCGTTGTTCCAGACCACATCGCACAGGTTCGACATGCGCGCCACAATCTGCGCCGCCACGCCCCCCGTTCCCCCGAACAGACCGCACCATTGCGACGTGCCGCTGGCCGACGTGATCGACATCGTGTTCAAGGCCAAGCCTTGCGCGATCGTGCTGGAAGCCGCGAATCCGCGCCACGCGCATGAATGGGCGCTGTTCGAGACCGTCAAGCTGCCCGAGGGCAAGGTGCTGATCCCCGGCGCAATCGAATCCAAATCGAATTTCATCGAGCACCCGGAATTGATCGCGCAGCGGATCGGCCGCTACGCGGAACTCGTCGGCCGCGAGAACGTGATGGCCGGCAGCGATTGCGGCTTCGGCACCTGGGTCGGCCAAGCCGCGGTCGATCCCGACGTGGTGTGGGCCAAGCTGGCGGCGATGGCCGAGGGCGCCAGGCTGGCCACGAAACAATTTTGGGGCGGTTGAGGGGGGCGAAGATGCTGGCCGTTGTTCGCCTCGGGGCCGTGCAAAGTTGATTTGGACAGTCTT
>DATHTZ010000803.1:0-4327 GCA_035462675.1 Nitrospiraceae bacterium
TGGATATCAACCGACTGGGTATCTTTGATAATCATCCCGTTCTCTGATGAGCCTATACAATGTGCAGACGCCAAACACAGTTCATGCTGTACTGGCCGCATGCTGAAACGTTCTCTGAACAGAACCAACCCCTACCTTGTCGATCCGGCAAAGCGACATACCATGTTTCAGATGACCGTCTACACTTCCACAGACATTGAAGGCGTCAAACTCACCCCCTCCGACTTGCTTGCTCAAACGAAAACTGCCCACCGCATTACGTCCCGTGAGTCTTGCAAAGTCCTCTCGATCCCCGCGATAAATAGTTTCGTCAGCGGTTCGTAATCGCGGTCCAGGCCGGCGCACACTGCGGCAACATACTCCAGCCGATTTCGACCTGATAGGTTGTCAAAGTACAGAGCCAGCAATCCCGCTCACGGTCATAGAGACCTGCCACGTCTTCAAGCACGCGGACCTGTTCGCGGCCTTCCATCCGGTCCATCTCACGCTTGCTGGTAATACCAAGAAGGTTTTTCAGCTCGCGGCGGAGAGAACCAGTCTCAAATTGTGCCTCTGGCAAGCCGGACACATCGTCACGATCTTTGGCGGTCACAAACGCCTCACGAAGAACACTGTAAAGACTTTCGGTACCTTTTCCTATCCCAGACCGTAGATTCTGCCTCTGGAGTCAGGGCAGCTTCTGCAACAGCCCCTCGGCGACGGCTGAGTTCGGATCGCCGCCGACGCTCATATCCTTATCCCCAAAGTGGGACGTCGATCGGGTCGTCACCTTCATCGCCAGTCCTTCCGGCGTGAGGGCATACTCGATCAAGGTGATTTTTTGTTGCTGATCCAGATAGCCCTGGCTCGCCCTTTCAAAAGAACCCCCAATTCCGATTGCAAGCCGGCCCTGTCCTTTCTCCAGGCTCTTCACCACCACCCGCTGCACGCCGCCCCCCGCCGGCACGTATTCCACCGTCTGCCCAACGTGAGACAATTCGACCTGCCGCACTACCCCTTTATTGTTCGTGTAGGAGTAGAGGGGAAAGCCTTGCGGACCAAAATCTACCTGGACTTCGCCTGACCTGCCGTCCGAACCGGTGAGCGACCCTTTCCACGAGCCACTCAGTTCCGTCGCCTCCACGGTAGCGGCCATCAGCAGCATACACCCAGCAACCACGACCAGCGCGATACCTCTCGGGATCATAAGCAATACCTCCTGAACGATGGGTGAGGAGATGGAACATGTCCTGTATCAGCGATTCGCACTCTCTTTCGGAATGGGTTCAGAGCCTGTGATCATCTGAACTCCTCGCAGGGTTCACGACTGCCAACATCATTGGCAATGAGGCGGAATTGCTCCAACGCTGCTTCGAGATCGTCGACGATTTCCGAGTAAGGAGATATTGACTGACACCGGTGAACGTCTCACATGCGAGGGGAAAAACTTCCGACCGTTTACTATTAAACAGCTGGCAGCAGGATACATCGGCACCAGCATTTTGGGAAGCGGCTACTGGCTGGAAAAGGAAGCCTACTTGGCCACCTGCTCGAGGAACGCGCGGCCTTAGAAGGCCCTCGTTGGACACGCGCAGTGGAAGATCATTCAGCCCCCATCCCTAAAGAGTAAACAAGCGAGCTTGGAAGGATCATCTGTAACCTCGCTCGACGGTCACAGTAGGACCAACACGGGTGCCATTCCTAGGGAGTGAAAGTGCGCGCGAGTGGAAGGAACATTTAAGTGTTGCAGAAAAGCCTCCCGGTATATTTACTTCTGGTGAAAGAAACAGGGTCGGCTATCAGCACCGTTTATCAGTGGCTACAAGGAGACAGGCGAGATCGAGTATGCCGCCGATACCGCTCTAGACCACATGGCAGTGATGGATGAAAACGAAAGCCCGGTCGAGGTATATGTAACGAAGAACTGATATTGTAACTTCAAGGGTTTTGCCGGCGTACGACATCGAGAACGGAACCGGTGGTTGACTGAATTACAGGGAGCCCGCTTCTGGACCATAGACTAGGAGGTGCCTTATGGATTTATTTGATAAGGCTAGACAGGACATGGAGGCCGAAGTCAAGAAATCGTTCAAGTGGGTCGTGTTAACCGCCATCGTCGGGCTCGTGTTGTTGACGTTGTATGCCATGGTCAAGTGAGCCCGCTGAATGTGAATCGGCATGTCGCCTAGTTAGCCTCAGTAGACGTGTCGCTTTGCCCTTTGTTCCCGTATAGGAGTTGTTTTTCAGTTCGCATAGTTCCAGGAAAACGAGCCTGGAAGTTATTTAACGTCTCGCCCCCCGAAAGCAGCAACAAGAGATAAGGAAAACTGTTCCTGACACCATTTGCCTCTCCTCGCCCCTGAGGACATTTCAGTAAGTCCAGAGTTTGGGGACGATTTGGGAGACGGGAGACATTCTGTTTGAGAATGGGTCGTCGAGAACGCGATGAAAAAAGACTCCCGGTACCTTTTCTTTATTCGCGCAGAACGCGCACGATAACACGGTACTCGTCCGATGCGCACAGTAAAGGGCAGCCTCGGCCACTCCTCAAAAGAGAGGCAGAGAGAATTGGAAGGGCCTCGCTCGACGGCCGTACTAGACCAACATGGGTGCCAGTCCTAGAGAGAGAAGCAAGCAGGTTCGGAAGGATCAATTAGATGGATGGCGGTCGCTCGATGCGCGTGGGGGGAAGACTATTTAGCTGGCCTCAAGGGAGAAGAGCGGTGGACACTCCGACGAGAAAAGAATCCCGGCCCCTTTATTTGGCGTGATCCTCAAGGTGAAGGCGGGGCGCCTCGGATGAGACGCCCCGCTCGTTGCATAGCAGAGTGCTTAGAACCGGCTGCGACCGCCGAAGTCGTTGCCGCCACGTCCGCCGCCACCACCACCACCGGTGCGGGGTTCTTGTGGCTTGGCTTCGTTCACAGTCAACGAGCGTCCGTCCATCTCTGTGCCGTTCAAGGCGGTAATCGCTGCCTTACCTTCTTCCTGCGTGGCCATTTCGACGAAGCCGAAGCCTCGCGACTGTCCCGTAAACTTGTCGGTGATCACACGCGCGGACTCGACAGTCCCGTGTACTGCGAACAAGGTGGTTAACTGCGATTCAGTTGCCGCATAGGGCAACCCGCCAACATAAAGTTTTGAACCCATGGGGGTCCTCCTTCTGAAAATTGATATTGTGGGGAACGCGAGAACTATTTCACGAGGGGAAGGAGAGGGCCGAAGGCGCAAGGAACAAGGCGACCTAGGTCAGACTTCCGATCAGATTCTCGGTAACAACAACATCCGAAATGGGCCGTTCGATTTGATGTTTCACGCGAGGCCCGCCACTAGAAACACTTGCACACTAGCATGCCTCCACATAAATAGCCACTCATAGTAATGAGGGGACTGGTTGAGGTGCCCCGGGAGATAACGGACGCCTCAACCTGACCACAGCTTTTCATAGGCTTCGCTTGTAACGCTCCCCTTTGTGTTGTAGGCATCATCGCTTCCTAATTTCAGCAATGCGCAGAAAACATGTTCTTGGGAAATACTCAGGTCTTTACATCGACCTGTTCTCCGCCAAGATCGTTCGCGATCAGCCGGAACTGCTCAAGCGCCGCTTCGAGGTCGTCGACGATTTCTTGGGCGATGATGTCGGGGTTGGGAAGATTGGCGGAGTCCTCTAGGGACTCGTCCTTGAGCCAGAAGATGTCGAGGCTGGCTTTGTCGCGGGCGATGAGTTCGTCGTAGTCGTAGTCGCGCCAGCGGCCATCTGGTTTCTTGTCGGACCAGGTGGCTTTGCGGGTGTGCCTATTCGTCGGGTTGTAGCATTTCACGAACTCGTCGAGGTCTTCGCGCTTGAGCGGATCGGTCTTGAGCGTGAAGTGCTGGTTGGTGCGCAGGTCGTAGATCCAGAGCTTCTTGGTCCAGGGGGTCTCACTCGCCGGCTTCTTGTCGAAGAAGAGGACGTTGGCTTTCACGCCCTGGGCATAGAAAAGGCCAGTCGGCAGACGCAGGAGCGTGTGCACATCGCACTCGTGTAACAGCTTGCGCCGGACGGTCTCTCCCGCCCCACCTTCGAAGAGGACGTTGTCAGGTACCACGACTGCCGCTCGGCCATTTTGCTTCAGCAGCGTTTTGACGTGCTGGACGAAGTTGAGTTGCTTGTTGGAGGTCGTCGCCCAGAAGTCGTCACGTTCGACGATGTCCCGTTCCTTGGAGACTTGCCCCTCTTCGCCTACAATCGTTGTGCTGCTCTTCTTCCCAAACGGCGGATTGGTCATCACGATGTCGAACCGATCTCCAGGATCAGCGGCCAAGGAATCGGACACGACGATGGGCAGGTCTGTGTCGCTGCCGATTC
>DATHTZ010000804.1:0-7181 GCA_035462675.1 Nitrospiraceae bacterium
GTCATTTCTTCTGCTCCTTGCTCCCCTCGATGGCCTTGGTGGTATGGACTTTCACTTGGTTTACGAGACGCTGCACCTGACGCTCGTCTCCCCGCTCGGCTGCTTCCTGCGCCTGGGCGACAAGGGTTCTGGCTTCATGCAGGTGCTGCTCTATTTCGGCCTGCAGGCCAGGGGACGCGACCGTTCCGCCTAACGCCGCGTGATGGTAGACCTCCCACGCCTGGTCCACATCATGCTCGGCCTCGTGCACCGTCTGGGCTTTATCTGGTTGCGGATGCCGGGCCGGATCGATGGGATCAGCCTGGAGGGGTGAGGCACCGAGTAGCGCGATGAGAACAATCCCTGGAAGAAGAATCCTACCGTGTATCATCGTTGCGCCTCCGTTACGATCGAGCCATTGAAAAAACCGTTTCAACATTTCTTCACGGCCGCATCATCGACTGTTCAATAAGAGAGGAGGGTTTCAACTGCTCGGTGTTCTTGGGATCCATGGCCCCTGTCGACATGGGCCCAGGAAGCCGAGAATCTGTTTGGACTGCGGGATACAGCTCATAAGTTTTTCCGTTGGGCGGCCTAACATCCAAATCCATGGGGGACCCAGGCGCACCGAGGCTAAACTGGTTGTTCGGTATCTTTGCCTCATTGAGTTCTCTGCTCATCTCACGCAATGCTGCTTGTGCGATCCCATGCAGCATCCCACTAAACACGAACTCGTGCGGCAGGTAGAGTGAAAACCAGTACGTCTGCCCCGTCAGGCCCACCGGATCAAAGATCGCGGTCTGCCGGATCGTTGTTGAGGAGCCGGTCCCCATCACCT
This sequence comes from Nitrospiraceae bacterium, assembly GCA_035462675.1. Lineage (GTDB taxonomy): Bacteria > Nitrospirota > Nitrospiria > Nitrospirales > Nitrospiraceae > Palsa-1315. The sequence goes on from DATHTZ010000804.1 coordinate 818, forward strand.
CGAACTCCAGCCATGCCCGCCCGGGCAAATGCATCTCGGATATGAGCCGCAGGCGGCGGCTCGGCTCAATTGCCTCAACGCGAAATGAGTCGACCGTATCACCGATGCGGAGAGTCGCGGAAGAAGGCCGTCCACGTCTCAAGCCCACACCCCCTTGGAGCAGGTCGATGAAGCCACGCAAATGCCACAGCCAGTTCCATGCGTACCAACCATGGTCACCCCCGATTCTCTCAATGTATTTGAAGACGACTTCAGGCGGCGCTTCGACAGTCAACGTCCGTGAATCGACCAGGCGCGTGCCGAACCGCACGCCTCCCCACGACGGCAACTTGCCCGATGAGGAGAGCGCATCGGACCAGCGCGTTGCCGCGAAATGCGTCTCTTCATGGTCTAGGGCTCGGCGAATTGCCTCATCGACTCCCATCGGTCGCACAGAGAAGGTTGTGAGCGCGGCATGGTCCCGTACCACTGTGACATGGACGATGCTCTCAATAATTGCTCGCCCTATGCGAGCGTATAGCGGCGTGATCAATCCAAGCCAGAGAGCAGACAACCAAGGGGTGAGGATCGGCACGGGGATGATCAGAGGCTCTAGCTTGCGTTGACGTCCGTACGCACGCATCATCTCTGCGTAGGATACTTGGTCGGCACCGCCCACCTCGTATATGCGGTATTTGGAAGTGGGAATCCGAAGCGCTTCTACCAGGTAGTCCAGTAAGTCGTCGATCGCGATTGGCTGCGCTTTCCCCTTGACCCATCTCGGTGTGAGCATAATCGGCAGGCGCTCCACCAGCGCGCGAATCAGCTCAAACGAGGCGCTGCTGGAACCAATCACGGCCGATGCGCGAAACTCACACACGGGCAGGCCCGACTGCCGCAAGATATCTCCGACCTCGTGCCGACTACGCAGATGTGTCGAGAGCTCCTCCTCGTCGCTGCCCAAGCCTCCCACATAGATGAGGCCCTTGACACCCGCTGCCTTTGCCGCCTCGCTAAAGTTCCGTGCCGCCTGCCGGTCCGTCTCCTCAAAAGAACCAGTCGAACTCATGGAGTGAACCATGTAGTAGGCCACGTCGACTCCGCGCAATGCGGAGTCGAGACTCGCTCGATCAAGAACGTCACCCGCGACAACTTCCGTTGATGGACCGACCTTCGGCTTGAGAATTTCTGGACACCTGGCCACGCAGCGCAAGCGGTACCCCTGATTCTCCAACGACGGCAGGAGGCGCCCGCCGATGTACCCGCTGGCACCGGTGAGGAGAATGAGCGACTTCTCCGGGATTGCCGCTGGGTTCACTGTCGATTTGCCCGCCGGCATAGTTTCGGACCTATTCATTTCAGACCTCCTGCCACGACATGGGCCTTGGGGGGTGCGATGCCGCCCCCTCCGCCCGTCCTTTAACTAGTTCTTCTTCATGCTTTTCTTGATCAGATCGCGTGTCGCCAAGTATTCTTTGTTATCAGGCTCCGAAGCCAACGCCTTTTCGATGGAGGCCATCGCATCGGCGTTCTTCTCAACGCCCATCGCGACTAATGCCTGAATGAACGCATCGCGGCCTGCTTGCATGGCTTCATCGGACACCGTCTGCGCCGGCTTCGCGCAACGGAACCCAAGTCCGACTCCATAGGAGTTATTGTCCGGCTGATTCCAGAATCGATGGCTCGTATGGAGGGACGTTTCCGGCGCGAGCCAGGAACCGCCGCGCAAGACCTTCACCGGGCCTTGATTGGCAAAGTTGTAGCCCTTCTCAGCGCCACGTGGATTCAGGGCAGGGCTCTCCTTATAGTATTTCAGGTCATACCAATCTTCGACCCATTCGAAGACGTTCCCGGCCATGTTGTAGACCCCAAACCCGCTGACCCCTTCTGGATAGGAATCCACCGGCATAGTCCGGCCAATATTCTGCCCATAGTTGGCCTTCTTCGGGTCGAGTGTATGGCCCCATGGATAATGGTTGTCGCCTTGTGGACCTTTGGCCGCCCGCTCCCATTCTGCTTCAGTCGGAAGCCGCTTGCCTTCCCACTTACAGAACGCGCTCGCGTCAGTCCAACTTACGCCGACCACCGGCTGATCGGCCTTGCTGAGTCGAGGATCGTCCCAATAGGCCGGGGCCGGGTGACCGCTGGCTTTCATAAATTCTCTGTACCGTGTGTTCGAAGCTTCAAACTTGTCGATCAGATAGGCATCGAGCACGACCTGGTGCTTGGCTTCATCTGAATGTTCGTTACTCCCCATGGTGAACTCGCCCTTTGGGACGAGCGCCATGTCCTTATCGCTGCTCGGCATGTCTGCCGCTGTTGCAACAGAGATGGCTCCTGCTATCAATGCCACCGCTAATCCGACCTGTAGCACCCCGTGACTTCGCATAGGACACCCCCTTGGTTTGGGAACCCAGGACGACCCTGGTTGGTTGAACACACCTCTATCGACCTTTCGTCACACAATTGGCTGGCAACATTCTCCCTGGAAGCTCAGCTGTCATTGGCTCCTGCTTGGCTCCTCGATTGCGCAGAATTACGGGATCGACAATCTCGCCACATTGCACACAGCGTTGGGCGGCAAACTCCGTCTCGCCGATACAGAAGAGTAAATCCATGTAGAAGTCGATCACCATGAGTCCTCCGCATCTGGCGCACGTCGATCCATGCGGGACTCCAGAAGGCACTGTGTGACTCCCGAGTTGTTCAGCCTCCGTTTTCTTCGTGAATGCTCTTGCCATGATTACCTCCCTAGTTTTTTGTCAATCGTTTGTTCCAAGTATGTCTAATATATAAACCATTTTGTCCAATGTGTCAAGTGTTATTGTGAAAATATTTGACAAACATTAGACATCATATTATAATGAAAAAGTACCCATGAATACTCATAGAATTCATAGAGTTGCAAAACTGACAGGTCTCTCGAAGGACGTTATTCGCGTCTGGGAGAGGCGATATGGGGTTGTCAAACCTTCACGGAGCTCCAATCGCTATCGCGAATATAATGATGAAGAAGTGGCACTCCTCCGCTTTGTGAAGGCTCAGATAGAACAAGGCGCAACGATTGGTTCACTCGCAGCGGAGGGACATGATCCGCTCATCGCACGCATGCGTGTCGCGACTCCAGTTTCTGCAGAGGACCAGAAACCTCATGAGCGTCTGTTAGACGATTTGATGGGATCGCTGGATCCGCTCGATAAGGCAGGATTCGAGCGCAGACTCAACGGCGCAGTGGCCGTCATACCGTTTGAAGAAGCCGTCCAACGGATTTTGCTCCCACTGCAACGACGAGTCGGCGAGCTATGGCACCAAGGTCGATTGAATGTCGCTGTCGAACACTATGTGACGAAGATCATTCAACAGAAGTTATTTTCGGTCATGAATCAGCTTCCGGTGAATGAATTCGGTCCGCGAATTCTGATCGCTTGCCCAGAAGGCGAAACACATGAGATCGGTGCTCAAGCCGTGGCTTACACCGCAGCGGCCAGAGGGTGCCACGTGTATTACCTCGGCCCTAACCTTCCCAATTCAGACCTCGTGACCTTCTGCGAGACGATCAAGCCCGATCTCGTTCTCCTCTCTCTCACTGAGATAAAAGCGGAGGTCGCCGTGCTGCAGCTGCTCAAGGAACTTGAGCAGCTTGCCACCCGCTGGTCTGTTGCCGTGGGTGGTCAGGGTGCCCGCGCCATTGGAGATCGCCTTCGTGATACCAAGATTGAACTGCTCGACGATCTCGCCATACTCCACAACCGCCTGACGATTCTTCTTTCAACCCGCACGCTTGCCGCTCGTTCCTAATCCGTGAAAGGTAAGACTCAGAAAACTTTCGCTATTCACGCAAGCCATTCTTGCGTCGTCACCATTCTAGGATCACAGTGGAATTGGAGCCCAAACTGAGTTTTTCCGCAGGCAGCTAGGGAGGAAAATGGGGAGGAAGCAATAGTGCCGAAGGCGGGATTTGATTCTAGGCTAGTTCAACACTCTCAATACTGACTCGGGTTTCACAGATTTTGTGTCAGAAAGTCAACGACTGGTGATCTGAGAAGGAGTGAGATAGGGTAATCGGACAGTGGCTCTGCCATACGACTATTTTAAGACCATCTCGAAAAATCTTACAGTAGATGTTGAGATGCATTATCCTTTTTCCACTGGACAAATATTACTTCCTTAACAATCTGCCTGGCACGCGTGCTCCCCTCCTAATTGCACAGAAATGACATTAATAAACCGATCTTGTATTCTTCAATTTCTTACTTGATGAATTTCGGTCGCGAGAGGAGTCTGTCGTGGGAAAGCGAATCATTTCAGTTCTAGGCACGTGGGTAACTCTGGCTGTGCTTTTTACAAGATTCTATTTTTGAGGGCCTTAATTCTCGCAAGTTTTGTGGACAAAAGACTTTGAGACTTTGACCTCCTCGCAATCGTCGCCACGTCTGCTAAATAGCATGTAGAGGGAGCGCTTATGAAGGCGTGGCTCTGGGATTGTTTATCTGCGGGCTGAGGGGAAACTTGGCCGAGCGCGGTTATGGTGGTCACGCGCAATTGGCGAATGGAACAAATAGGGAAGCCCGAAGGTTATTGAGAAAGAAGGTTATTCGAGCATACACGTAGTGGGTTTGGGAAGGGACCGGCCCGCCCTATGCCCTCGACTCGCCAATCCTCCAGGCCCAATGGTTCGTCAAAACAAATCCAGAGTTCGCCGTAGTACCAGTTCAGCCCGAACCCGCCACTGCTGAATAGCCATTTTTTAACTGGCTCCCCCACAAGACTCAACACTTCCTGTGGCGTCATATCACGGAGGACGTACTTCAGGATCTTCTCGGTTTTCTGTTGAATCGTCTCCTTTTCGCGAGCGATCCTCTGGGTGGCCACCAGCTGTATACGGTCTAACGCTGCTATGTTTTCAAACACCACCTTGCGTTCTTTGCGTAGTTCACTCGCTGCACCCGAAGTCGCAATATTCAGGCGGGAATTCAGCGCCTGGACCTGCCCCTCAAGCTCGCGAATCTGTTGCTGTTGATAGGCTATGCGGTCCGCTAAGTTCTTATCGACCACAATTGCCGCAAGGAGTGTGTTCACCTGGTCTACATCGACATCCGCCTTCACGGTGAGCGTCAGCGTGTTTTGGCCATTACTCAAGCCAACATCTTCTTTGACGACTTCGACGCTGAGGACGGCTGCCGAATAGGCCGCAATCTGATCTTTGGTTAATTCGAAGTTGTTGACGACCGAATGGGACTGGATGAAATTTTCCGCCTGCTCCAGGACCTTTTGCTTCGCTTGGAGAAAACAGAGTTGACGGGCATCATTGCGGCTGTCGTTATCGCTTAGAATGTACGTGTGCGTGGCGGTGATCGTCTGGACTTCAGCGAAGGCACCTGTCGGCAAGATAAATGCGGCCAAGAGCGTTATGACGGAAAGGGCGCGCATGGGAAGTCAGTATGGCGCGCAGCCCTGGGGCGGTCAAGGCGCAGGGGATTCCTCCAGCAGTTTTGTGACCAGTGTATCTTTACTTCCTCTTCCGCCACTCCCACGGTGGCACTGGATGCGGATCGACCCACAATCCTTTCCGCCCCTCTCGTGCTTCCTTCTCCAACTCTTTGAGGACCGCATCTCCCAACGCACACTTCCGATACCACCGCACCAGCCGTCTAACAATCAATATGTTCACCTGAAAGAAAGGTTATGAGTACCCAAGCCCAGATCCCAAGCGCGATGGAACTGAGAATGATGCGATCAATGACGTTCATGGTAGTTCCCTCCTTTTCGGGATGGCGAACTTATCAGTTAGCCCGCAGGATTTGCCCTTGCGCTCCATTACTTCCACAATCGCGGCAATCCACCGCATCTTGGAGACTGTCGGTTCTTCGACGGGCATGGGCTCGCGTGCTCGTTGTTCATTTCCCTTTCGGTTTCCACTCCCGCGCCAGCTTTTGCGCCTCGGCGATCTGGTCAGGGTCCATCCGTTTGGCGAGCGCGTCCCGTAGTCTGGCCCCAGCCTCCACTCCGTTCGCCGCCCCCAGGCTGTACCACATGTAGGCTTTGACATAGTCTTGCTGTATTCCGTCCCCACGCTCATACATCTGGCCAAGTCTTCGTTGCGCTAAATCATTACCTTGATTGGCGGCCAGACGTAAATAGTACACGGCCATCTTGTAATCCTGCTGGCCACCCCGCGCATACATCAACAATATTCCCAGGTTGACTTGGGCTTCCGTATGCCCTTGGGCGGCAGCTTTTTCATACCACTGCCGCGCTTTGGCATCGTCCTTTGTGACACCCTGTCCATTGGCATAGAGCAGACCGAGATTGTATTGCGCGACGACCTGTCCTTGTTCAGCCAGCGGTTGCCACTCACGTAACGCCGTGGCGTAATCGCTGCGGA
>DATHTZ010000805.1:0-2568 GCA_035462675.1 Nitrospiraceae bacterium
CACCCTAAGTGTTTCGTGAAAGGGGAAAGCACTTTTTCCATGGTGGCAATGATTTTATTGTCGTTGCTGAAGTGATTCAACATGATGATCCGTCCGCCGGGTCGGCAGACGCGGATCATTTCGCTGACGACTTTGCGGTAGTCTGGAACAGCAGTGACGACGTAGGCCGCCACGACGGTGTCGAAACTATCGTCCTTGAACTCCATTGCGCCGGCATCCATCCGGTGCAATTCCACATGATCCATCCGGTGTTCCGCCGCTTTCTGCTTCGCTTGATCCAACATACCTTCCGAAAAGTCGATACCGACGATCTGGCAATGGCGGGGGTACATCGGCAGAGCCAACCCGGTTCCGATTCCCACCTCGAGTATTTTTTCATGGGGCTGGACGTTCAAATTTCGAATGATCGATTGACGCCCTTCGTGGAACACTTTCCCGAAAATCCGATCGTAGATCTTGGCGTAAGACGTATAGACGCGCTCGATCTTCGCTAAATCCATATCACCTCCGACTCCACATTAAAGAAAAGCAACTTGCGCTCCTCGGCCAGCAAGGGATGAGCCGACTGCCGCAACTACTAGAGTGGAAAAAATGTGCGGCGGAGCACCTGAGTGGAGCGAGGGGACCCGCCTGAGCAGCATGTGAGACTACTCTAGCCAACTCGCTGCGGCGAGTCAACAGATTATCTCGGTTCCGTCCCTTGATTCACCCGCGGCCCCTATGGGATAGGTACTAGTATGATTTTCGCTGGCTTCTTCGCCGGTGCATTGTGTCTCGGCCTCATTCTTGGAGACTGGTTCTATTTTATGCGCCTCACGCCGGATGCGAGCCGGTATGGGTGCGGAATAGCACGCACGCACGATCGATTCACGCATACGACGATGAAGCAACTGGCCGACCGATTCGATGCCGGGGGTTTCTTGACATTGCCGCATGGCACCGCCCGGCTTTATCAGGATTTAAACCAGATTGTGATTCGCCAGAGGTATCGGTTGTTCGCCCTAGGTTTTCGAACCCTGTGGCCGGTGAAAGGGTTGATCTCTCTGTCTCCGGAAGGCGACGCACTCACAGTGCTTTGCCGAAAGCTTACGCCCTGGTCTTCGGCTCTTCTCACCGGTATCTGGTTTGCCGTGGTGGTCGTGGGTACGGTGGGGGCCGTGATCTCGTTGTTCATCGAAGGAGAAATGGCGGCACCCGGTGGAGTGGTGTTGGCGCTCGGGATTGTAGGATTGGGAGTTGTTTTTCTCCTGTCCGGAGCCATTACGGTTGTGTTTGCGTATCGGCTGGAGAATTCCCGGCTGATGACAGTGTATCAAGAACTCCGAGAGGTCCTCGAAGGAGCCAGACTGCCGTCCTGAATGAGCGAGCGGCGAAAAAGTTCTGTGAGCATGCTGGAACTTCACGAGTTTGCGCATTTGGGTACAACAGGAGTATATCGCGCAGGATGCTCACAAAGGCCGTTCAGCAAGGCCGCAGCGAGTGAAGACCGGAGGAGGTACCCACCGCACTTCGTGGAGCCGTTCGCCCAAACAATAGATCTTGGCGAACGGGAAAGCCCCTCCAGCGCTTCCGATCTCTGAAAATTTCAATCGGTACGTTGAGGATGCTTTCGAGGTGAGAACGATGCATGGGAAAAGGCGCGTCTCGGCGCGCCGGGGTCGGGCGGGTGAGAAGAGCAACTTTTTCAGCGTCCTGTTAGAGATACAGATTCAGGAACTGATCGTATTCCTCGGGGAGGTTCAGGCTGGACCGTTTACGGGCGAGACCCGCAATGATACCGCGATGTTTCTTACTGAGACCGGAGGCTTCAAAAGCCCGGCAAAAGTACTGCCATCGCACGGTCGCGTCGGTGCCTAGGCGCATGCGCTCCAACGGCGGCAGCGCGTGAACCGAGGTCGTGAGGGAACGAATGGCTTTTTCGACGCTCTCATAGGGTGGCGCCAGTTTGAGCTGGCCGTAGAATGTTTCGAGGTGATGGCGGAACTCTTCTCGAAGCGCCAGTGTATGATCGGTTGTGGGAACAGTCGGTTCTGACATGGTGGCCAGAAGGATGATACGGGATGGACTGTCGTTGTGACAACAGACTAGCAGGCTGCTGAAACAGTCACTCCGGGTGAGAAGTCTGGCCTTTTTGAACACACCCTTGAGCTATGAAGACTCACTTCGAGTCGGCGCGGCCTTGAGCGGCAGGGGCGTCCAGGTCGCGCCGGCATTGGTCGAGCGGTAGAGGCCGCTGCCATTCGTGCCGGCATAGAGAAGGCGCGAATCGCGCTGGCTCATTGCCAAGGTGCGGATGTTCAGCGAACCTAGTCCGCTGTTGATGGCAGTCCACGTCTGCCCACTGTCGGGGCTTTTCCAGACTCCCCCCGGCCCTCCGATATAGAGGGTCTTCGGCTGGGCTGGGTCGAGGAGGATACTGCTTACGAACAGATCGGGGAGCGATTGCCCGATTCGCTCCCATTGCTCACCGCGTGTCGCGGTGCGGAAGAGGCCCTTCGTGGTTCCGGCATAGACAATGTCCGTGTTGACCAAATCGAAAACAATGACGTTGACCCCCAGCGCCATCCC
>DATHTZ010000806.1:0-14600 GCA_035462675.1 Nitrospiraceae bacterium
GTCTTTTTACACAGCGTGGTATCTCCATTCTCGATTATCGAGAGAGGAGGTATCACCACTATGCATATGATTCTCAACAAAAGAGTTTTCCGATGGTCGCAACCCATGGAAATCGGTTTTTGCAGGGCTTTTGAACGTTACGCGAATTGGAATGTGCAGGAGAGAGACCATGAGGGAATTCCCACAGTCATGCAAGACAGACTCGCTTCATCTTCCAGGAAAAGTTCGATGCAATCGGAGGTACTGGCATGGAAGGGATTAGACCATACCGGAGGGGCAAACGTGATTGCGGATCTTGCAATCCAACACCTGTCGAACAAAAACGGTATCAGCCACGCTTCGAGGCGCGCGGCAGCGGCGTCCCTCTATTGATGGTCTCCTCTCCATGACGATATTCTGATGATCAGAGTTGTGGTCATGAGTGGTCAAAATGGATTGCGAGGTGGGCTGCGGCGAAAATGTTCGCTATGTCAGAGGTGAAGACACGATTGCCTGAGCTGATCGCGGTGCGTTGGAACGCGAGGAGGAGGTTGTGGTTACGAAGAACGGCCGCCCGGCTGCGATTCCACTCAACGTCGATGAGTATGCCTGCCTGAAAGAGACGCTGGATGTATTGGGCGACCCTGCTCAGATGAAACAGCTTCTTCGGTGCCAGGCCTTCGATCGGTCCGGCAAGAAAGAGCTCACATTTGAGGACATATTCGGTGAGCCATTCACACCGATCAAGAAGCATCGCGCTGCGCCGGTCGCGACATCTACGCTTCACGAAGGTCAAGCGCGTCCCTATTGGACTTCTCCAGCTTCCTGATAAATTAGGAGAATTCGAATCCTGCGCGTATGCGAACTGACCCGTCTGTTTGTTGTGCGAGAAAAGATCGCGGGGTCACAACCCAGATGCTTCTAAAACTGTGTCGCTTGGTTGTAGGCCACCTGGTACGCTGGACCAATTCTACGCAATGACACCGCACCGGCGCGACTGAGTCGGTCAACGGCGGAGAACATCTGGGCCCAACTCATTCCTGATTCGGAGGACAACTCTTCAATCGTCAGCGGCCCTCTCCTTTTCAAGGACTCAATGAGTTTTTCGTCTGTTAGGATTGATGGGGTAAACACATCGATAGCAGCATTCACGGAGACCTCCATCGGAGCGGTGCACAGCATCCATGCTAGGTTGACGGCAGAATCATCTTTGAGATGATCTTAATCCAGCTCGCACAGGAGTCAAGGATTTTGCTTGTTCCCTCTGGAACACCTGAACGATCGTAGCGAGGCAACGATAATCGACCAGAAGAGAACTGCGCCACTGATCGATTATCAGGTGCAAAAACTGTCTCGTATCTGATCATGGCTTCGCGCGCATGGTTCATGACGATTTGTCGCGAACTCGTCCGAAGCGTATTCCTCGTGAAGCGTGTCTCGTGCTTCCAAGGAATGGTCAATACGGAATTCTCGATGTGCAATTGAGCATTCAACATGACACATTGAGCATGACGGTTTCCGTTGCGTCGCGAACGACGCGCGACGAAGAACGCAACGGTGCAGACGCGCTTATGAATAATGCGGGCTAGGAGCCTGTTCGGCGTTGACGTTCGTCACGAGGCGAAGAAGGCGCGGGCAGATGCGCGACCGCAGGCCCAGAAAAACTGGAGATGTATTCATGGAATGCGTGGAGGATTGGGGAGGGCGAGAACAAAGCACATGTCTGTACATTCATTGCCGCAATAGATGAACAATGTCGGAGAGGCTCCTATGGCTATTTTACTGCCGCTTGCCCATCAGCTGGAAAGTTTTTTTGAGCATCGCCGAGGTGTTCGGTTTTTCGAAGAACGACCGAAAGATATCATGCACGACGGTCCGATGGGCAACATGGTCGGCTTGAAATTGCTCGAGGGCAGCCGATCGACTCGCCCCCGTGTAGCCCATGCGAATCGCGCACCGTTCGAGTTTATCCTGTCGATCCGGCAACGCGTGTGTTTGCATATCGTGCACCATCTGCAGTTTATGTTCGACATCTCGGAGAAACTGATAGGCGCGGGTGAGGCCGCTTTGCTGTTTCGCCGAAAGGATGCCTGCGCTGTGAAGCCGCGCCAATGACCCGATGGTCCCTCGGTCCAAGATCCCAGACAATCGATGACCGGCAAGCACTTGGATCGTTTGGACGAAAAACTCAATCTCGCGGATGCCTCCGCCGCCCAGCTTAACGTTGCGTTGCTCTTGCCCGCGTTCCGCCATCTTCGCATCAATCCGCTCCTTGACCGATCGGACCTCCCCCACAATCGTAAGCCCCTGTTCGACATCCAGCCGTTTCGATGAGGGCGCCAGCACAAAGGGCCGCACCAGCTTGACGAACGATTTCCCGACTTCCTGCGACCCGGCAATGGGCCAGGCCTTCAGCAAGGCCAACCGTTCCCATACTTGTCCTCTCGTCCGATAGTACTTGTCGTACTCGTCGAGCGAGCGAGTAAGCTGCCCTACCGAACCTTCTGCCCGCAAACGGAGGTCCACGCGATAGAGATACCCTTCATGGGTCTGTTCGGTCAGGGCCTTCGTCAGCTCCCGCGCGAGAATTTCAAAGTATTCTTCATTGGACAGCCCGCGCTGCGCAGGGCCCTTCGCCTTCGAGCGTCTGGACAAAGCCGGCCTGGTTTCCCCTTCATGGGATTCACAGACATAGAGCACATCCACGTCGGAACTATAGTTTAGCTCGTGTCCGCCCAACTTCCCCATCCCAATGACCGCGAAACCGGTCTCCACCCACCGCCCCTGCCGATTCCGGTGCATGGGAATGCCGTGTCGAGCCCGCAAATCGGTATCTACAATGCGATACGCGGCATCGATGAGGACCGAGGCCAGGTCTGAGAGAGAGGAGGTCGTTTCCACCACATCGGCTAACCGGAGAAGATCGCGCACGCCGATGCGCAACATCTCTCGACGACGGAATCGTCTGAGCGCGTCCAACTTGAGTTCAGTGGCGGTGATACTCTCCAGACTTTGCCGGACCGTACGTTCCATCCCCGCCTTGGTCGGCGCGGTGGACAACACATTCTGTTGAGCCAACCAATACAGCAACAGAGGATCGTGGACGAGGGTACAGGCGAGCGAGTTGCTGTTCCCGAAGATCGTGCACACCAAGTCCAGCATGCGGGGAGCGCTGCCCAGGTATTCCAACACGGCCGACCGGCTGACTCCGCTCGCGAGCCAACGTTCCCATTGGTTCAAGGCCAGATCTGGGTCGGCAGTTCGGCCAATGGCCTCAAGCAACGAAGGCAAGATGTCTGCCAACTGACGCCGCTGCCGTGGATCGCCGGCCATCGACTGCAGATTTGCATCGGCCTCCTTGATACGCTGGAGTCCGTAGGGTCGAAGAATCGCTTCAACCTGGGCTGGTTCCAACCCAGATCCTACTAGAACAGGGGTTGGATCCGGCCGAGCAACCCGATCGAGCGTAGGAGCGGTACGATTGCCCCGCACCAGCTTCTTAGGATGAGCTATCATAGGCGGGCATTATACTGATACATCGGCGCTCGCACAACGAACCCCTCTTCGGCTATACTCCGAGCCATGACGGATGGGCTTGGATCACGCGAGTCGATCATCAAGACCCTGGCATCCCATTGTCCTGATGTCGATGATGAGGTCGTTCAGGATTTCGTGTCTCGGATGGACCCCGAGTACTTCGAGCGGTTCCAACCGGACACCATCGCGCACCATATTCAGCTTGCCAGCCGGCTCACACCGGAGCACCCCTGCGAATCATCGGTCCTCGACAAGCGATCAGGGCAATCAGAAATCAGCATCGTCGCCTACGATTATTTCTCGGAATTCGCCGCCATCTGTGGTCTGCTCTCGGCCTTTGGACTCAATATCGAAGAAGGACGGATCTATACCTTTATGGGAGCCACACCTTCGCCACGCCGGGAAGCCACGTCGACGGCCGGCCGACCCAAAGGCCGACCCGGCCTCAGGCGCAAAAAAATCGTCGATGTCTTCCTGGTACATCCCATAGACCGCACAGGCTTTCCCTCACCACAACACGAGGTCCTCCGACAAACGATCCGCGAGATCGTGCAACTGCTGGATGCCGGTCAGTTCGAAGAAGCACGCCAATATGTCAACCGCCGGCTCGTCGAACGATTGGACAAGCAGCGAAGCGCCTTCACCGGCCTACTCGATACGGTGCAGATTACCTTCGACAATAGCCAGTCGCCGACAGACACGATCATGGACATCCAGTCGGACGATACTCCGGCCTTCCTCTACGCACTTGCGAATGCCCTCGCCATGCGCAACATTTACATTACCAAGGCCCAGATCGAATGTGACGGCGCCAAGCTGCATGATCGTTTCTTTGTCAGGAATCGCGATGGGCAGAAACTGCTCGACTCCGCCGACCAGCAGCAACTGCGGCTGACCACCGTGCTCATCAAACAGTTCACACATGCATTGACCTGGGCTTCCGACCCGGCTAAGGCGCTGGCATCGTTCGACCAGTTCCTGGATCTCATCGTGAAAGACCAGGGCAAGAAGAGCAAAAGCCAGGCGCTCGACTTCGTCAGCGATAAAAAAACCTTTCCGCTGCTTGCACAACTGCTCGGCGCCAGCGACTTCTTGTGGGAGGATTTTCTCCGACGCCAGCACGACAACCTCCTTCCACTGCTCACGGAATACCAGGATGCCCCCTTGATCAAACCGCAGGCGACCCTCCGGAAAGAGCTCGGACGTCTGGTCATGCGAGCCAAAACAGACGAAGCGCGAAAGGAGGCTTTGAACCGGTTTAAAGACCGTGAGATGTTCCGCATCGACATTAAGCACATCGTCGAACCCTCGAGCAATTTCCCTGACTTTTCGCTGGCGCTCACGGAACTGGCTGAAGTCATTATGGAACGAAGCGTCGCAGATTGCAGCGCCAAGCTGGAGAAATCATACGGGCGCCCACGGCTCGCCAACGGAAAGCCCTGCCCCTTCGCCGTCCTTGGGCTGGGAAAGTTCGGAGGGCGAGAACTCGGTTACGCTTCGGACATCGAGGTCCTGTTCGTCTACGGTGGATCGGGCCACACAAACGGGAAGGATGGAATTGAGAATAGCGAATACTTCGAGCGGCTTGCGCAGGAACTCCTGGGGTGGATCGAAGCCAAGCAGGAAGGCATCTTTCGCATTGATGTCCGGCTTCGACCGCACGGAGGCAAGGGTGCACTCGCCAATGCATTCGAGGAGATCTGTCGATACTATAGTCCAACCGGACTTGCCGCGCCGTTCGAGCGACAAGCCCTGATCAAGTTACGACATATCGCCGGTGCCTCCGCACTAGGCCATCAACTGGAAATACACCGAGACTCTTTCGTCTACGGTAACGCTCCCTGGGACATTCCCACAGCACTGGAGCTCAGGAAGCAACAGCTCAAACAACTGGTCGCACCTGGAAAGGTCAACGTGAAGTATAGCGCAGGAGGACTCATCGACATTGAATATGCGGCGCAATACCTGCAAGTGACGCATGGCCACAAACAGCCAAGCCTGCACACGCCGAATACCCTGCAGGCACTCGCTGCACTGGTGAATGCAGGGTTGGTCGCGCGCACCGATGGAGCCGGACTCCGGAAAGCCTACGTCTTCTTCCGGATGTTGGTTGACGGATTGCGCATGGTCAGGGGAAACACCAAGGATCTTGTGCTCCCTCCTCCCGATTCAGAGGAATTTGTCAGTCTTGCCAGGCGGATCGGCTATACAAGAGACGACTGGCGGGCCGGCGCGCGCGATTTGCAGTCCGACATCCAGCAACACATGACACTCACCAAGACCTTCTTTGAACAGACGTTCGGAGCGCTGTAAATGAGTGACGGGGGAGTGAGGTAGAAATGCCTCGTTCGGAGGCCGCAGTAGACCCAACAGGGGTACCGTTCCCGGGAGAATGAAACAAACAAGCTTGAAAGAGCAGCAGATTACGCGGTGCTCGTTCGACGAGCGCTCACTCTCCCAGCTCGACGAGACACCATCAGGCGTCTCCGTCTTCGTCAAACCTCTCGTGTCTGAATCTGCTCACTCTGGTCTTGGCCGAATCCTTTACGCTGCGATCCTGCGTTGCTCATGGCCCACGTGATTGCCAATACCAGCCCCACAGTGAATAGGGGAACATAGATTGTAGTCAACATTGCGCTATGGCCCATGTGTATGCTCTTCCTCTCTTTTCCCTCATGATATTCGCGAATTTCGTCAGCCACCGCCTTGAAACTTGCGGTTTTCACTCACTGACGACATAGGTCCAGACGTGCTCGGCGCGCTTGTGGGTTCCATCAGAAGGTCGCAACCCTCTCACCAGCGCGCCGCTGAAACTGGCTTAAGAGTCACTTCTCTGCAACCATCCCCACGCCATGGCCAAGAGTCCAAGCGAAGCGACGTACTGCGAGCCATTCATCAACAAAGCATCGATCATAGTCATAGTGTTCCTCCTTATCCGGAAACATTAATCATGCATTCAGCCTGTCAGTTATGCATAGGCCGTGCCGACCTTACAATTTTCAACAGTTTTTTCTCAACCTATTGGGATACTGATGCTATTTTGGAAACCTCGAAGAGTACATGAGGAGGGAGGAAGGTAATCCCATGATGGATCACGGTTAGCCGAGGGTCTATCTCATGATTAATCGAGGGTTGCCTTTCTTCTGAATTCTGTGGGCAGGATATTCTGAATCTTCAGCTAGACTGCGGGCGCCTCATCCCAAACTGCTTCATTCGGCTACGCAGGGTACCGGGATTGAGCCCCAAACGTACAGCTGCTCCATTAGGACCTTCGATGCGCCAATTTGTCAGTGTGAGGGTTTGGAGAATATGCTGTCGTTCGAGATCTTTGAGATCAGCCGGCGGCGACGCAGTGTGGGAGGGGTCCTGCGAGCCCAACACATGTTGGTCAATCCGCAATATCGGTTCGCGAGAGAGAATCATCGCGCGTTCGATCACATTTTCCAGCTCGCGGACGTTGCCGGGCCAGGTGTATCGAATCAACCGTTCTAGAGATTCCTGGTCGATATCCTTGCACGAACGACCGAGTTTCACGCCGTATTGTTTCAGAAAATGTCGAGCCAATATGGGGATATCATCCGGGCGATTCCTGAGTGGGGGCAAGCCGATCGGAAAGACATTCAGACGATAAAAGAGATCGGCGCGAAATGTGCCCTCTTTCACAGCGGCAGGCAAGTTGCGATTGGTGGCGGCTATCACGCGAACATCGACACGAACGGGCTGTTTCCCACCCAGACGATCAACCAGGCCATCCTGTAAGACTCGCAGCAACTTGGCCTGAGTCTCCAATGGCATTTCACCAATTTCATCCAAAAAGAGCGTGCCACCATGGGCCAGCTCAAATCGGCCTTCGCGTGCCCGGTCGGCCCCGGTGAACGCCCCTCGTTCGTGGCCAAACAATTCACTTTCGACCAACCCTGCCGGAAAAGAGGCGCAATTGACCTGGACCATCGGTTTCGAACGCCGCGGGCTCCAATCGTGGATCGCCTGAGCAATCAGTTCTTTGCCGGTTCCCGTTTCACCCGTAATGAACACGGTCGACGGAGTGGGCGCCACGTCGCGTGCAAGGCCGATCACATGCTGAAAGGAAAGGCTCTGTCCCACCAGTGAACTCACGTTCTTCATGAGCCGAAGTTCTTCGTTGAGATAGACGTTTTCCTTGGCAAGCTGGTCTCGCAGTCGATCGATCTGTTCGTATGCTTGGACATGATCGATCGCAAAGGCGATCTGCATGGCCACCTGCGTCAGAAACTCGAGATCCCCTGGATCGGGAGCGCCCGACTCTATACTCCCGATATTGAGAATGCCGAGACACCTGTCTCTCACAAGAAGAGGCAGATTGATCATTCGCCCAAGACCTTCCTGGACGTACCACTTGTCTTCAAGGAAGACTTGATCTCGCTTCAGGTCAGGACGGATATGTACAGTTTTATGATCGTATACCCAACCCATACCACTACCATTTCGAGGAACAATGGCATCGCGTTGTAGCACCACCTGCGCCATCGTCGTTGCCATGACATAAAACCTGAATCCGTCTGCCTCCCTGTCGTACAGAGTGACAGATGCCCGTGCCCACGGAATGACCTTCGTAACTTCGGCTGTAATTGCTTCCCATAGACTGTGCGTATCCCGCTGAGAATTGAGCTCAACGGCGACAGCTAAGAGGGCTCGATAGTTTATTTCAATTCGATCCATAGGTGTGCCCATATGATCTATCTAACCCGGCAAATTGAATCACAGAGCTTGCGCTCATGTCTATGTCGTCACGTGAGAAAACCAGATCATCCACCACAGGCCCATACTGCCCGTCCTGATATCTCATGCGGACAATCGAATGAAGAGAGGAACAGCGTTAAGCCTTGCAATCAACTATAAGGTGTTTTTACTGCGGTAGAAACACAACGGCGCCCGCCTCCCGGTCGCGAGAGGCGGGCGCCGTTGCCTCGTGTGCCGTATGTCGAGAATCTTACCTAGACATCGTAATACAAGACATACTCGTACGGATGCGGACGCAACCGCATGGGATCGACTTCCCTGGTACGTTTGTAACTGATCCAGCTTTCGATCAGGTCTTTACTGAAGACTCCGCCCTTGAGCAGAAACTGATGGTCCTGTTCGAGGTTGCGCAATGCTTCGTCGAGACTGCCCGGCATCGTACGGATTGCCGCCGCTTCCTCCGGCTCAAGATCGTAGAGATCCTTTTCAGCCGGTTCACCCGGATTGATCTTGTTCTCGATCCCGTCCAACCCTGCCATGAGCATGGCAGAAAAGGCGAGGTAGGGATTCGCAGTCGGGTCTGGAAAGCGCACCTCGATCCGCTTGGCTTTCGGACTCGGTGAGTACATGGGAATCCGGATGCCTGCAGACCGATTCCGACTGGAATAGGCCAGCAGAACCGGCGCCTCGTACCCAGGGGTGAGCCGCTTGTAGGAATTGGTCGTTGGATTGGTAAACGCCGCCAGAGCCGGGGCGTGTTTCAGGATGCCGCCGATATAGTAGAGACAGAGTTGCGAGATGCCGGCATATTCCTTCCCTGCAAACAGCGGCTTCCCGTCTTTCCAGATGCTCTGATGCGTATGCATGCCGGTCCCGTTGTCCCCAAAGATCGGCTTGGGCATGAAGGTTGCCGTCTTGCCATGGCGACGGGCCACGTTCTTGACGATGTACTTGTACATCATCAATGTGTCTGCCGTCTTAACCAGCGGGCCAAAGCGGATGTCGATTTCCGCCTGGCCCGCCGTCGCCGTCTCGTGGTGGTGCTTCTCAATGGAAATCCCGGCCTTTTGCATCTCCAGGACCATCTCGCTGCGGATGTCTTGTTGCGTATCGATCGGCGGGACTGGAAAGTAGCCTTCCTTGTGACGAATTTTTCCGCCCAAGTTGTGGCCTTCCTGCCCGATGTTCCAGGCGCCTTCTTCTGAGTCGATGAAGTAAAATCCGCTGTGGCCCGTCTGATCGTACCGAACCTGATCGAAGATGAAGAACTCCGCTTCCGGCCCCCAGTAGGAGGCATCGCCGATCTTCGTGCTCTGGAGATATTTTTCCGCCTTCTGCGCCACAAATCGCGGATCGCGTTCGTAGGGTTCGCGCGTAATCGGATCGACGACATTACCGACAAGGCTCATCGTCGGAACGGCACAGAACGGATCGAGACAGGCCGTGGTTGGATCGGGAATCATCAGCAGGTCGCTGTCGTTAATCGCCTTCCAGCCCCGGATCGACGAGCCGTCCAGCCCTGATCCATCCTTGAAGAGCCCTTCAGTCAGTTCGTCCACAGGAATGGAAAAGTGTTGCCAGGTGCCGAGCAGATCCACGAACTTCAGATCCACAATCTGTATTTTATTCTTCTTCGCAAACTCCAGTGCCTCGCGGGGATTCATTCCGGCCCTCCTTAATACGCCCGATTTATGATGGTGTTCCTGCCGATACGCCTTCCGACGCATCGACCGGCTGGCCCATGAACCGATCGATATCCTGCTTGATGGTCGAACGGATGGCCTCCAGTCGAGCGTGGTCTTCGACCTTGCCTCCGTCCCGGTCCGTCACATAAAACACATCGACGACCTGATGTCTGCCGACGGTGCGCAAAGACTGTTGTATGTCGTCATCCAGCCTGGTCGAAATTCTGGCGGCATGGACCGACAGGCCGAGCTCAAAGATGGCGTGCGTGATGACATACAATAGCCCTTGCGTATCGTCGGCAAACACATCGATCACGGTGAGCCGGTCGCAGATCCCATTATCGATCTCCACCTCGGTGGCATGGTGGGTAACAGGCAGTCGGTGAACGGCGGAGAGGCGAGTGTTTTGGCGCAACAATTGATCGAGCGACTCCTCGCCCTTCAGCACCCGGATGATCCTCTCGGCTACGGAAACACGGCGATCTTCCGGGGGAACGCCGACATAATCCGGATCGGATGCTTGGAAGGTATTCACGACGATCCCGTCATCTCTCGTGATGATCTGGGCATCCAGAATATCGAGCCTCTCGGCCGCCATCACGCCGGCCATTTTCGAGAAGATGCCCGGGGTGAGGTTGTCGTGGGTAATCACCGTGTACTCGCACATGCCCAGTTCCTCGTTGAAGGTCTCTTCGACCAGCACATCTCCCGGCTGCAGCCTTCCGATCGCCCCCAGATGGGCGGCAATCCGCTTGGGAGAGGTCCCGTGCAGATAGCGCAGGGGGAATCGGCTCAGTTGCGACTCGATCCAGTCGAGCCTCGCCGGTACTGTGCCCGTGAACTCGCGCGCCACCTCGCCGACCAATTCCTTGATACATTCGGGACCAACCGTCTTATCCTGCTCGCCTGAGACAACCGACAGCGTACGCATGTAGAGCTGGGTGAGTAAGGACTCCTTCCACTTGGTCAAGACCCCGGGCCCCACCGCCGCAATATCGGCAGCAGTCAGGACCAACAATTTGCGGAGGACCTCCGGAGTCCCCACCTCTTGGGCAAAGGGCAAGAGCACCTTCTGGTCATACGGATCGCGCCGGAAGGCCGTATTCGCCATCAGCAGATGCTTGTGCACGAGAAAGACCAGCGTCCTCGTCTCTTGCTCGTCGAAGCCCAACCGCGCCGCCGTCTCCTCAGCAATCACCTTACCCACTTCGCAATGATCTTCTTTTCGTCCCTTCCCCAAATCGTGCAACAGGATCGCCAGGTGCAAGAGGTCCTTCCGTCTAATCTCCTGATAGACCTCCCCGATAGCGCCAGACTCCAGAGCGAGCGCCTCAGCCTTGGCCACAGCCAACAGGGTATGTTCATCCACTGTGTATTTGTGATACTGGTTGAACTGCATCAGCCCTCGAAGCGTGGCAAAGACCGGGATGAGCTTCTCCAGCAAATGGGCACGATGCATCGCTTCAAGCGTGCCAGCTACCCCTTCCGGTCCAGCAAGGATCTTCAGAAAGACCCGGCTGACTTCGGGAGTCCTGAACGCCTCGCTCGACACGCTGTCCATGTGGCTGTGTATTTCGTCCAGCAGTCCGGTATCGATCTTCAAACGCCGGGCGCGCGCCATATCGAATAACCGGAGGAGCAGGTCCGGACTATCCAAAACCCGAGCCCGCAGCTCAGAGGGAACGGTCAGTTCCCGACCGGCCACTACAAAATAGCCATCCACCATAGTCGCCGGTAGGGCACGAGACGATCGGCGCTTTGCAGGCAGAGACTGGCAACGGTCCACAAATCGAAGCATGGTCTCATGCAGTCCCATCGTATGGCGGTAATACTGCTGCATGAATTGCTCCACCCCCAGGAGGTGAGGCCGATCCTCGAATCCGTACAGGGAGGCGATCCGAACCTGTTCGTCGAACGACAGAATTTCCTGCGCCCTCCCGGCTTCGACATGCAGAAATGCCCGGACACGCCACAGAAAATCACGGGCCTCCGACACCGAGAGACAATCCTGTCTGGAGAGAAAGCCGCGATCCGCCAAATCCTGTAGCGTAGAGGATTGGAATTGGGCCATGCCGGCCCACCGCAGCAGATGGAAATCCCGCAGCCCTCCCTTGCTTTTCTTGACGTTCGGCTCCAAGAGATAAATCGTCTGTCCGAATTTTACATATTCACGGCGCCGCTCTTCCATCTTCTGCTCGATAAAGCGTCTTGCTCCGCGGCCGACCACTTCCTTGAAATATCGCCGATGGAATTCCTGAAACAGGTTCGGGCTTCCGGCCAAAAACCTGGATGTCATCATGGCGGTACGGATCGTCAGGTCCTTCCCAGCCAACTCGATGCATTCGTCAATCGTCCGCATACTGTGGCCGACCTGGAAACCAAGATCCCACAGATGGTACAGCACCTCACGGAACAACGCCGGCGCCGCCTCTCCCGCTTTCTCGCTATAGAGGAACATGACATCGATGTCGGAATAGGGCGCCAACTCCCGCTGTCCATAACCTCCCAGCGCGATCAGGCAACAGTGCTGGGCCCCCACGACCTGTGTCCCTTCTCCTGCCTGCCGCATGGCATTCCTATACCGATCGATGATCAGTCCATCGACAAACTCCGTCAAGGCCACCATAACTTCGGCCCCCGATGCCCCGTCCAATAATCGATGCCGGAGGGCTTGTCTGTGCCCGGCCAGGGCGGAGACCGGCACGGTCTCCGCCCTGTGCAAGAGCTCAGCCGAAGACCCGTTATTCGGCGTTATCGTCACAGCGCTTGTTCCCCAGTCTCGCCGGTCCTGATCCTCACCACGTTAGAGATATCCGACACGAATATCTTCCCATCCCCGACGCTGCCGGATTTCGCGGCGCGTGTAATCGTTTCGACCACACGCGTCACCTGATTATCCGCGACGTATAATTCGATCTTCACTTTGGGCACGAAGTCGGTCGTATATTCTGCGCCTCGGTAGGTTTCCTTGCTCCCCTTCTGGCGTCCAAATCCTTTGACTTCCGACACGGTCATCCCCTGCACACCTATTTCTACCAACGCGTCCTTGACTTCATCCAACTTGAACGGCTTGATGATCGCCTCAATCATCTTCATGTAGATATCCCCCTTTACAGGTTCCCCCGCGGGCGCTACTCGTACAGCGTCGCGGGGGCTGCCGGCACGATTGTTTCGTCGATTGTACCATGGGCCCTGTATTACATGTGATAGGCCTTCTCACCGTGCTGACTGGTATCCAAGCCCTCTTGCTCTTCATCGCTCGTCACCCGCAGACCCATGACTACATCGATTATTTTGAGAATAATCCAGGTGCAGATCATAGAAAAGCCTGCTACGGCGCCGATCATGATGAGCTGAACCATGAGCTGTTTTGGATTTCCATAGAACAGCCCATCGTTCCCGGCAGAATTGATCAGCTTTGACGCAAATAATCCTGCCCCAACGAGGCCGAGTGCTCCGCCCACACCGTGAACCCCCACAACATCGAGCGAATCATCGAAACCCAGGGCCGGCTTCTGGATGCTGACGCAGATATAACAGACGACTCCGGCAGCGAAACCGATCATGATGGCCCCGAATAATCCGACAAACCCGGTAGCAGGGGTAATGGTGGCCAAACCGGCGATCGCACCAGTAGCCGCACCGAGCGCGGTGGGCTTCCCACGATGCATCCACTCGATCAGCATCCACACCACCGTCGCGACAGAGGCTGCGATGTGGGTGGCCACGAAGGCGCTGGCCGCCAGCCCATTCGCGCCCAACGCACTGCCCGCGTTGAACCCAAACAAGCCGAACCAGAGGAGGCCCGCCCCCAACAACATGATGGGGAGGTTATGAGGAGGCATAGGAGTCGTCGGATAGCCCATACGCTTTCCGAGCATAATACAGGCGACCAGGGCAGACGTTGCCGAACTGACGTGCACGACTGCGCCCCCGGCAAAGTCTAATGCCCCCATCTGCGCCAACCATCCGCCTCCCCAAATCCAATGGGCAACAGGATAGTAAACCACGATCGACCAAATGCCGAGAAACCACAGCATCGAGGAAAATCTAATGCGTTCCGCAATGGCCCCCGTCATCAGCGCCGGGGTAATGGCGGCGAACATCATCTGGTACATCATGAATACTTCGTGGGGAATCGTGGGGCCATAGACCGGATGGGGATCGGCTCCCACCCCGCGCAACCCTGCCCAATCGAAGTTCCCGATGAATCCACCGACATCGGGGCCAAAAGAGAGGCTGTATCCGAACAACACCCAGGCTATGCTGGCGAGACAGAGACAGATAAAGCTATGCAAGACCGTACTCAGGATATTCTTTTGCCTGGTGAGTCCTCCGTAGAACAGCGCCAACCCCGGCAACGTCATCGCCATCACCAACGCCGCCGAGGCGAGGATCCATGCGGTGTCTCCCGTATCGACCTTCAGCGCAGCTGGAGCGGCATCTTCTGCGACAACATCCTGCACATTGAACGCCAGTCCTCCCACCAACATGACGGTACAGCAGATCAGGAGGACCGGCAGAATCTTTTTCATACTGCTCATCATATGCGATGACATATTTGTATCCTTTCATCCACTGGTTCTGGACGAGGTTGACAAAACGCGCGTGGGAATGATCTGAGCGGCCCCCCTGGTTGTCTCACACTCCCCCTTCGACTACGTTCAGGGCAGGTTTCTT